>JAQNCU010000340.1 GCA_029077775.1 Acidocella sp.
ATGCGCGGTGCCGTCGTTGGCGTTGCCGACGAAGCCCCGCGCGCCCTCGTGCTGCGCCGCGCGACTGCCGACCGCGGCGGCGTAGCCCATCATCTCCTGCATCTCCGCCCCGGCGCAGTGGCGCGCATCCATGGCCAGAAACGCGGTCTGCGGCAAAGCCACGCACATCTGAAATGCATTATGCGCCGCCACGCAGGCCGCGCCGATTTTTTGCAAAAACAACGTCTCAAGGTCGGACAACGCGGCAAAACTGCCTGTTATATAAGCCAAAGGCTCGCCCGCCCCCACCCAGGTGCCTTCAGGATGCGTGAGGTCGATCTCGAACACCTCATGGCGCGATGCCGCCACAGCCTCTAGCCACGCCACCATCAAGCCCGGGGCGCTCACCACGGGCCGACGCAGAAACACGGCATAGGTCACCCGCCGGTCGCCAAACCGGCCGACAATCGCGCGGGTCCGGTTAAAATACGTATCCGTCCGCGCGGTAATGTCCGCATCGGCGAGCGGGGAGGGGGTCATACGGAAAGTCGTTTCGTCCGCCGGGCTTGCAAGGCTTCGGCCATTAAAAATGCCAGCTCCAATGATTGCTCGGCATTCAGCCGCGGGTCGCAGAATGTCTCGTAGCGCGTGCCCAGATCCGCCTCAGACAGCCCGCGCGCCCCGCCCACGCATTCGGTCACGTCGCGCCCCGTCATCTCCACATGCGCCCCGCCCGGCACGCTACCCTCGGCGGTCGAGATATCAAAAAACGCCCGGAGTTCGCTCACAATCGCGTCGAACCGCCTGGTTTTGATCTTCTGCGCGGTGGCGATCGTGTTGCCATGCATCGGATCGCACAACCACACAGGCGTTCGCCCCGCCTTTTTTACGGCGCGCAGCAGTTTGGGCAGCTTGTCACCAACCTTGTCAGCCCCCATCCGCGCGATCAGCGTCAGCCGCCCCGGTTCGTTTTGCGGGTCCAGAACATCGACCAGCCGCAAGAGATCATCCACCTGCATACTAGGCCCCACCTTCATCCCGATCGGGTTTTTGATCCCGCGCATGAACTCCACATGCGCGCCATCGCGCTGCCGGGTCCGATCGCCGATCCACAAAAAATGCGCCGAACAGGCATAATGATCGCCGGAGGTCGAATCCACCCGCGTCAGCGCCTGCTCATAGGGCAGCAGCAGCGATTCATGGCTGGTGTAAAAATCCGTCTCGCGGATTTGCGGCGCGGAGATGCTGGTCAGCCCGCACGCCCCCATGAAATTCAAGGTCTCATCGATCCGCGCCGCAAGATCGCGATACCGCTCAACCAGCGGTGAGCGTTCGACAAAATCGAGATTCCATCGATGCACCTCATGCAAATCCGCATATCCGCCCGAGGCAAAAGCCCGCAACAGGTTCAGCGTCCCGGCTGATTGAAAATACCCGAACTCCATGCGTGTCGGGTCCGGCAGCCGCGCATCTGCGGAAAATTCCGGGCCGTTCACGATATCCCCGCGATATGACGGCAGAGACACCCCATCGATCGTCTCGGTATCCGATGACCGGGGCTTGGCAAATTGTCCCGCCATCCGGCCGATCTTCACCACGGGCATCGCCCCGCCAAAGGTCAGCACCACGGCCATCTGCAACAGCACCCGGAACGTATCGCGGATCACATTGGCGGTGAAATCGCCGAAACTCTCCGCGCAATCACCGCCCTGCAACACAAATGCGCCGCCTGAGGCCGCTTGCGCCAACTGCGCCTTAAGCCGCCTCGCCTCACCTGCGAACACCAAAGGCGGGAACCGCGCCAGCCGCGCCTCCATCGCCGCCAGCTTGGCGGCATCCGGATAGGCCGGCACTTGCAAAATCGGGCAGTCCCGCCAGCTCCCCGGGTTCCAGGTGGCACCCAGTTGGGCCGGGGTCATCGTGTCCATAATCTCTCCACAGGCGTCATTTTCCGCCCTTATCGCGCTATTTCGGCCGCCGCGCTACTCAGCCGCCAATGGCTGCCCCACAGAGCGGGTCTGCGTGCGCAGCGTGACGAACTCCTCAGCCGCTGTCGGGTGGATGCCGATGGTCCGGTCGAAATCCGCCTTCGTCGCCCCCGCCATCATCGCCACCGCTATCCCCTGCATGATCTCGGGCGCATCCTCACCCAGCATATGTGCGCCCAAAACCTTATCGTTCCGCGCATCCACCACCAGCTTCATCAGGCTCTGCCGCGCCCGGCCAGACAGCGCATGGCGCATCGGCGTAAACCGGCTGACAAAAATCCGCACCGGCCCGCGCAACGCCGCCTGCGCTTCGGTCAACCCCACGGTCGCCATTGGCGGGATCGAGAATACCGCCGTCGGCACGCCATCCAGGCTGATCCGGCGCGGCTTGCCGCCAAACAGCGTATCAGCCAGCGCATGGCCCTCGGCGGTCGCCACCGGCGTCAGATTCAACCGGTCTGTGACATCGCCAATCGCATAAATATGCGGCACAGACGTCGCCAACCCGTCATCGACAATCACCGCCCCGCCGGGTGTGGTCACCACCCCCGCTTTGCCCAGCCCCAGCCGAGCCACATTCGGCGCCCGTCCGGTCGCGAAGAACACGATGTCGACATCCAGCCGCGAACCATCGGACAGCTCCAGCCGTCGCCCATCGCCCGATACTTCAACCCGCACAGGCGAAATTTTTGGATGCGGCACCACGCCATTGCCAGCCAGAGCCGTCGCGAGCCCGCCGCGCATATCCTCATCGAACCCGCGCAGCGGCAATTCCTGCCGATAAACCAGATGTGTCTCCGCCCCCAGCCCCGCGAAGATCCCCGCGAACTCCACAGCGATATACCCGCCGCCGATAATCGCGATGCGGCGCGGCATCGCGGGCAGATAAAACACATCATCCGAGACAATGCCCAGTTCCGCACCGGGAATGTCGAGCCGCGTCGGGTGCCCGCCGGTGGCGATCACAATGCGCGCTGCGGTGACCCTTTGCCCGCCAACATCGAGCGTATGCGCATCGACAAACCGCGCCTCAGCCTCAAAAATCTTCGCGCCCGCTTGGTCGAGCAAGCGTTTATAGATACCGTTCAACCGGGCAATTTCCTGGTCTTTGGCGGCGATCAACCGGCCCCAATCATGCGCCCCGGCACCATTTTCCCAGCCAAACCCGCGCGCATCCTGCATATGCGCGCCATATTCCGCCGCCATCACCATGAATTTTTTGGGTACGCAGCCAATATTCACGCAGGTGCCGCCCCAGAACCGGGCTTCCGCCACGCCCACGCGCGCGCCATGCGCAGCGGCGATCCGCGCGCAACGCACCCCGGCCGAGCCACCACCGATAACGAACAAATCAAAATCCACGCCACACCTCAGTATCCAGACCGTTCAGCCCATGCCGGATCCGGATTTCGAGAATTGGCCGCGCAATTTTCTACGTCAAGCGTGTCACCCGGGCGACCCAGGCCCGCACCAGACAGTCAACGCAACGCCTGCCACACCAGCGCGCATCACCCATGCCAGTGCGATTGCCATATCGTCCTCCCCCATCGAGGCCTCAAACGGCCCGTGCGCCA
>JAQNCU010000341.1 GCA_029077775.1 Acidocella sp.
CCGCTGCTCCAAGTCGATGAGGCGCTGATCTTGGCGTTGCATCAGGAGGGGTTCGAGATCGCGGTGGAGACCAACGGCACCATCGCACCGCCGGCGGGCATCGACTGGCTGTGCGTGAGTCCAAAATCGGGATCTAAGCTGGTGGTAACCGGGGGCCACGAGATCAAGCTGGTCTTCCCGCAACTGGGCGCGGCGCCGGAGCTTTTTGAAGCACTCGGGTTCGGGTATCATTTCCTGCAGCCGATGGATGGACCCGACCACGCCGCCAATACGGCGGCGGTAGTTGAATACTGCCTGGCGCATCCGTTGTGGCGCCTGAGCCTACAAACCCATAAAATTCTTGGAATTCCCTGATGTTTGAGTTGAGCAAACAATTCCGGTTCGAAGCCGCGCATACGCTTCATCGCACCGCTGACGCCAACGCTGAGCCGAGCCGCCGCATCCACGGTCACTCCTACCGGGCCGAGGTTACCGTGCGCGGCGAGCGCGATCCGGACTCGGGCATGGTGATCGATTGCGGGCTGTTTGAGCGTGCCATCGAGGTGGCACGCCTTGGCCTGGACCACCATTTCCTCGACGACGTGGTTGATCTGGGCCCTGGGACCATCGAGAATTTGTCGGCGTGGATCTGGCGGATTCTGGCACCCGTTTGCGCGGGGCTAGCGAGGGTCACGGTGTTTCGGGATTCGACGGGCGATGCCTGCACTTATTTTGGCCCGGCCGCGCCGTGAGCGCCGATAGCGCGCTGGTGTTGTTCTCCGGCGGCCAGGACTCCACGACTTGCCTTGCCTGGGCGTTGGAGCGGTTCGCTCATGTGGAGACCATCGGCTTCGACTACGGCCAGGGCCACCGCGTGGAGCTGGAGGTGCGCCCGCGCGTCATCGCCGGGCTGCGCAGTTTTGAAGGCTGGGACAGCAGGCTTGGGGAGGACCACATGGTTGACCTGACAGTCCTGGGCAAGCTCAGCCAGACGGCGCTGACACAGGACGTCGCCATCGCCATGCAGGCTAACGGATTGCCCAACACATTCGTGCCAGGCCGCAACATCCTGTTCATGACCTTCGCCGCCGCCGTCGCCTACCGGTGCGGGATCAAGCATATTGTCACCGGCGTGTGCGAAACCGATTTTTCTGGCTACCCGGATTGCCGCGATGATACCATGAAGGCGCTGCAGGTTGTGCTGAACCTGGGCATGGAGAGCCGTTTTGTCATCCATACGCCGCTGATGTGGATCGACAAGGCGCAAACCTGGGAGCTGGCCCAGTCGCTGGGGCAGGAGGCGCTGATCGAGCTGATTCGGGAGGAAACCCATACCTGCTACAAAGGCGACCGCACGCATCGCCATGATTGGGGCTGGGGCTGCGGCACCTGTCCGGCTTGTGAACTCCGGGCCTCAGGTTTTGAACGGTTCACCGCACATTCCGCAACACCAGAACCTGGACCATGACGGGGAGACCACATACCTCTCGGGACTGTTAGGTAGCGCCACATAGGTACGGATCCGCCAACCATGCCGCACTATGCCGCTCAGAGATTGCCATGATTACCCGCTTCAGCGACGCCCTGATCAAAGCCAGGGAGGGGTCAAAATATGGGTCAGTTCTCAGTGAAATTCCGCGCCTAAAGGGTCAAATCTCAGCGCAAATCAACAGCAAAAAGTCAAACCATCAAGCCAAGTCGGACAACATGACGGATAGATTTTCAGGTTTTTCAGCGGACTGGTAGAGGTAGGTATAAACATATGACTTTAAAATTCAATTCAATCAACATCATTACCTATGGACGAAGCGGGTCAACATTATTATCGGGAATATTGAATAGTATCCCTGGGGTACTTGTGCGCGGCGAGAATAATCTGTTTATCTTCCAACTTTTTCAATCATATGCTAGTTTAGTCGAATCAAAATCGATCCCTTATAATGCCAAGTCTGGAGATCCGACGCACCCATGGTATGGTATTCAGGATGTAGACTTGGAGGAGTATATCGCCGGGTGCAAAATACTTATTCGTAACGTCCTGGTACCACGGAGGCTGCGTGAAACCGGAATATGCTATGGATTTAAGGAGATCCGGTATCCATACATAGATCACCTTGATAAATTTCTGAGCTTTATTCGAAGCGTCATGCCACAATCAGCATTCATTTTTAATTTCAGAGATCATGAAGAGGTCATAAAGAGCGGCTGGTGGGCAAATGAAGATAAGGAAAATAGCCTTAATATACTTCGCCAGTTTGAAGCGTCCGCCATGCGTTATGCCTCATCTCATGAGGACCACAGTTTTACAATTGAATATCCGGAAGTGGCAAGTGGTGGACTTCGTTTACGCGAAATGTTCGGCTTTCTGGGCGCGAATTACGATTATTCCTTGATCAAATCTATCCTCGGACGAGTGCACAGCACCAAAACCGTTCACGACGTTCTTTAAAATCCCGCTAAAAATGTTCCCATGGACTCGCCGCAATTCAGGGACATTACGAACTGTATTCGGATATTCTGTATAACGAGCATCTAGCATCGCTTTTAGCTCGCGATAATCCGGCTTTAACTCATAGCCAGCCAACTCACGCTTCATCGCGCCATTGACAAGGGCCTCACCTCATACGAATTCATCTGCAAATACTCGACAAATTAATCAGATAGATGCAGCCTGAACCCGTTCCAGAAAATGCCGGGCTAAACACCTGGACCCGGGTTAAACTCGAAATATCCCATAATTTTCCTTCTCTTGGCCATGTTGGCCGAAGAGGAGATGGGCAGGATAAGCGCGATCTTGGCGGGATTGGGGCTGGATGAACATAGAACCGGATCATGGTTTTCCCGCGCAAAATTACGGTATTGCCGACGGCTTGCGTTTTAGTATGACTGTTCTAAAATGAACCCAACTACGGAATTGGCAAGATGCCGATGTGTTTTTCCGGCTGGGGCGAGGAGCAATGGCGAGGCCTAGGGAGTTTGATGAGGACGCTGTATTGGATATGGCGATTCAATGCTTTTGGGCCCGGGGCTATGGGGCAACCTCTATTCGCGACCTCGTGGAACAAACGGGTCTAAGAGCCTGAACGAAAAAGATAGTTGAGCGATTTCAGTTGGTTGTGATTCTGTTGGTTTGCGACAACTGACGGAGTCACGATGGCCTGGACCGAAACCGCTCGGCGGCGATACTGCCGGGATGAGCTACGCTATGCAAGCAACCTTACCGATGGCGAATGGGCGCTGATCGCGCCTTTTATGCCGGCCCCGGCGCCCCGCGGCCGGCCCCGCTCGGTCTCGCTGCGCGTTATTGTTGAAGCGATTCTCTACATGCTGTCGACCGGTTGCCAGTGGCGGCAACTCCCCAGGGAGTTCGCGCCCTTCACGACGGTGCAGGCGTATTTCTACCGCTTCAGCCGTGATGGCACGCTCATGCGCATCAACCAAGCCTTGGTTGCGATGGCGCGGGAACGGGCTGGACGTCCGGCATCGCCCACTGCGGGCGTGATCGACAGCCAGTCGGTGAAAACGACTGAGGCGGGCGGGCCGCGCGGGTT
>JAQNCU010000342.1 GCA_029077775.1 Acidocella sp.
GGCGTAAAATCCACATGGTAGTTGATAATATCGGCGGCATTGGCGGGCCGTGCGGCGAGGCTGAGCAGCAGGGCGGCGAGGAAATAGGGTTTCGTGACCCGCAATGATCAAACCCGGCGGATCGGCGAGATGGCGTCAGGTGCCTGGAAGCCGAGATGGGTGAAGGCGTCGCGCATATGTTTGGGAAGCGGGGCCTCGATGGTCAGCGCCCCGCCATCAGGGTGGGGCAGCGACAGGCGGCGCGCGTGCAGATGCAACTGCGCGGCGAAGCCATCGGCAAAGGCCGCGCCATAGGCGGCATCACCCAGAATGGGTGTGCCGAGGGCCAGCATATGGGCGCGTAACTGGTGCATGCGTCCGGTTTGCGGGTTGAGCTGCGCGAGGGCGAAGCGTTTGCCCGCGTAATCGATGATTTTATAATCCGTCACGGCCTTCAAGGCGGCGGGGTCTTTGCGTCCTGCGGGCTCCGCGCGCGAGCTGCCGCCGGACTCGACACGGACCAACGGCAAATCGATGCGGCCCGCCAGAACATCCGGTACGCCCCAGAGCAGCGCCCAATAGGTTTTTTCGACATCGCGGCCACGAAACGCCGCGGCGAGTTTGGAGGCGGCCTTCACGCCGCGTGCCAGCAGCAGCACGCCGGAGGTGTCGCGGTCCAGCCGGTGGACGAGCTTCGGGCGTTCGGTGCCATCGAAACGAAGCGCATCGAGCATGCCATCGAGATGCACGGCGATGCCCTTGCCGCCCTGGGCGGGCAGGCCAGCGGGTTTGTTCAGCACGATGATGGCGTCGTCACGGTAGAGGATCATGGCTTCGAGGTCGCTGATGGCGTGCGCGTCCATCACCATCACGTGGCGGGTTTTTGGCATCTCACGGGGTGGGGTGAGGTCTGGCACCAGCACGCTGTCACCGGCGTTGAGACGGGTATTGGCCTCAGCCCGCGCGCCATTGACGCGGATTTTGCCGGTGCGCAGGAGTTTTTGGATGATGCTCTGGTTCAGGCCCTCGATCTGGCGTTTGAGAAAACGGTCCAGCCTGGTATCGGCCTCGGGGTCGGTCACGTCGTATTGCTGGGTCATGCGCCCTCATCGCGCAGTTTCGCCCAATAGGCGAGGCGGCGGGCGATATCACGCTCAAAACCGCGATCTGCCGGGCGGTAGAATTCCGGGGGGCGCCCGCGATTCGGGATCATGCCGTCGGGGAAGTAATTGGCGCCGGAGAAGCCTGTTTCAGTGTCGTGGTCGTATTGGTAATTCGCACCGTAGCCAATTGATTTCATGAGATTTGTTGGCGCATTGAGGATGTTCGCGGGGGGCATGAGGCTGCCGGTTTCGCGCGCTGCGCGCTGGGCCGCCGCCAGGGCCTTATAGGTGGCGTTGGATTTGGGCGCGGTGGCGAGGTAGATCACCGCCTGGGCGAGGCATAACTCGCCCTCCGGGCTGCCAAGCCGCTCATAGGCGTCCCACGCCGCCAGCGCCTGGACCAGCGCCTGCGGGTCGGCCAGACCGATATCCTCTGACGCGAAGCGGGTGAGGCGGCGGGCGATGAAGGCGGCATCCTCACCGCCCGCGAACATGCGGGCCAGCCAGTATAAAGCGGCGTCAGGGTCTGAGCCGCGCATGGATTTATGCAAGGCGGAGATGAGGTTGTAATGCTCGTCACGATCACGGTCGTACAGGGCCGCGCGGCGCGCGAGGATGTGGCTGAGGCCGGTCTCGTCCAGCGGGTCGGCTTCGGGCAAAGCGAATAATTGCGCGGCCATGTTGAGCAAAGCGCGGCCATCGCCATCGGCCATGGCGCGCAGCGTTTGGCGGGCTGTGGAGGTCAGCGGCAGCGCCTGCCCCGCATGGTGCTCAGCGCGGGCGAGCAGGGTTTCCATGGCCTGGTCATCGAGCCTGTGAACCAGCAGCACCTGGCAGCGCGAGAGCAGCGCGCCGTTAAGCGCGAAAGAGGGGTTTTCAGTGGTGGCGCCGACCAGGATGATGGTGCCGGATTCCACGACGGGGAGAAACGCATCTTGCTGGGCGCGGTTGAAGCGGTGGATCTCATCAACGAACAGCAAACTGGCGCGGCCCGTCTGGCGGAGCCTCTGCGCAGTCTCAAACACCCGTTTGAGGTCTGCCACGCCCGAGAAAACCGCCGAGATCTGGCTGAAATGTAAATCCGCCCGGGCAGCGAGCAGGCGGGCTATGGTGGTTTTGCCCACCCCAGGCGGCCCCCAGAGGATGAGCGAGGCGAGCGCGCCACGGCCCAGCATGAGGGTAAGGCTGCCCGCGGGGCCGAGGAGATGGTCCTGCCCCGCGATCTCGCCCAGGGTTTGCGGGCGCAGGCGCTCAGCCAATGGTTGGGCGGCGGGTGCTGCGGTGGTGGCGAATAGATCCGGTGCGGCCATGGGCGCTACATAGGGTGTGGCGTGAAGGGAAGCTGTGCTTTTTTGAAAAAACGCACCAAAAAACTTTTTTGAATTTCAGGTTTAAGGTTAATCGACAATTTTAATATACTAAATTTATGAGAATTTTTTAGTGAAAAAGACGCTGATGCCGGCGGCTGTGGCGGTGATGATGGCACCCCAGAGCATGTCGATGATGGTGACGTTGAGCGGCCAGTTGCGCATGATGGCGAGAGAGGTGAGGTCGTAGGTGCCATAGGCGACAAGGCCGAACACCGCGCCGCGCCAGGCCGCGTTCCCCGCGGAACCGGCGATGAGGCCGGGTAGTGTGAGGAGATAGGTCACCCCGGCGGCGTAAAGCAGGTAGAAGACCAGGGCGGCCAGGGCGACAGGTTTTTCCGCCATCAGGCCGCCGATGCCGGGGCGGTACAGGCGGCTGGTGGCAAAACTGAGCCAGGCGGCATCCATGACACCCATGACGGCGAGCACGGTAATGTAGGCGATGGCGATGGTTTTCAATACTGGCTCCTGTTTTGCCTGAACGGCTTTGCGTGTGGGGATGAACCCTATGGTATGAGGGTACGCGAAAATCTGGTCGACCCTGATCTGGTTGCGGTGGAGATTTTATCCTTGGTTGAAACCCACAGTGAGAGGTTTATATGGTGTATATGGCCAATCACAGCAGCCCTGTTATCGATATGACACCCGATGGCGCGTTTATCGAGCCGCCGAAGCCAAGCCTGGGGACGATATTGGCGCGGGTATTGGCGTTTGCGCTGTTTTTGGGCGTCATGGCGGTGGCGTTTTGGACGGCGTTGTTCATGATCCCGGTGTTGTTGGTCATGGGCCTGGTGGGGTATGCCGTGATGCGTCTGCAGGTTCGCCGGTTTTAGCTCGTATCAGGTTAAAATCGGGTCGAGATCGACATTGACGCGCAGTGCGTGGCGGCCGCCACCCAAAATGATGCCGCGCAACGGGCTGACATCCTGAAAATCCCGACCCCAGGCGAGCGTCACGTGTTCATCGCAGACCAGTAAATTATTGGTAGGGTCGAAATCGACCCAGCCCGTATCCTCGCCCAGCCAGCATGAAATCCAGGCATGGGATTGATCGGC
>JAQNCU010000343.1 GCA_029077775.1 Acidocella sp.
ACCAACGCGCTCACGCTCTCACCGGCGCTTTGCGCGGTTTTGCTGCGCCGGAACCATAAGCCGCGCGGCGTGCTGGGCCGGGTGCTGCGCGGGATCGACAATGCGCGGGACGGCTATACCAGGGTTGTCACAAGGTTCCTGCGCAAGGCCTGGCTCGGCATTATTGTGATCATGGTCTTCGCGCTCGGCGCCGGGCTGATGGGAACCATCACCCCTGGCGGGTTTTTGCCCGCCGAGGACCAGGGGGCGTTTTTTGCGCAGATCACGCTGCCGCCGGGTGCCTCAGTCAACCGCACGGAAAAAATCGCCGATGCGCTCACCACCAAATTCGAGGCCCTGCCGCAAGTCGCCGATGTGATCTCGGTCATCGGCTTTTCGATCCTGGACACCACGACCGAATCCAATTCAGCGTTTTTCGTGCTGCGTCTGAAGCCGTTTGCCCAGCGCCCAGGTGCCGCCAACGGCGTGAAGGCGGTGCTGAAACATGTATTTGCCATCGGCAAAAAAATGCGCGGTGCCAAACTCATTGCGTTCAACCTGCCGCCGATCATCGGGTTGTCGACCAATGGCGGGTTTCAGTACGAGTTGGAAAACACGCAAGGGGCCAGCCAGGCGAAGTCACAGGAGGTGCTGAACGGGCTGCTGGTCGCCGCCCATCAAAGCCCCAAGCTCGCGCATGTGTTCTCAACCTATAACGCCAACAACCCGGCGCTGTTCCTCAACATCGACCGGCCAAAGGCCGAGGCGCTGGGGGTGAACATCAGTGATATTTTCACCACGCTACAAGCCACGCTGGGCGGGTATTTCGTCAATCAGTTCAATCTTTATGGCCGGGTCTGGCAGGTCAACATCCAGGGTATAGCTGCCAACCGTGACACGCCTGATGAGATCTATGACAGCTATGTGCGTGCCAGCTCCGGCGCGATGGTGCCGCTGCGCGCACTCCTCACGGTCTCCACCGTGCTGGAGCCGACCATAATCTCCCGTTACAATGACACTGAAGCCATTCCGGTGATCGGCACGCCGGCGCACGGCGTATCCTCGGGCGAGGCGATCGCCGCGATGGCCAAAATCTCGAACAAGACACTACCCGACGGGTTCACGTATGAGTGGACAGGCACCGCCTATCAGGAGCTCGCCGCCTCAGGCCAGACCGGGCCGATTTTGTTGCTCTCGGTGTTGTTCGCGTATCTGTTTCTCGTTGCCCTGTATGAAAGCTGGATCATCCCCGTGCCGGTGTTGCTCTCGGTGGTCATCGGCGTGTTCGGCGCTTTGTTCGGTACATGGCTCTGTGGCCTCGATATCAACCTTTACGCCCAGATCGGACTCGTCACGCTGATCGCGCTGGCGGCGAAAAACGGCATCCTGATCGTGGAATTCGCGAAAGAGCGCCGTGAGGAGGGCATGGAGATCGAGGAAGCCGCCGTAATGGGCGCGCGCATGCGATTCCGCGCCGTAATGATGACCTCGATTGCGTTTGTTTTTGGCCTGATCCCGCTGGTGATCGCCACCGGGGCGGCGCAGATCAGCCGCCGCTCATTGGGCACCCCGGTTTTTGCGGGCATGATCGCTGCCAGCCTGGTCGGCATTTTCATCATCCCGCTGCTATACACGGTGTTCCAGCGCATCCGCGAGCGTTTCACGCGCGCACCCAAAGCCAGATGACCGTTTCATCATGGCCGACGCCGTATTGAACTTCGCCAAAACGGGGCGATGTCTCATGCAACAATTCAAGGAGTGGTCGATGACAAAATTCGGTATGGCGCAACCTGTTCGGCGGGTCGAGGATCCGCGTTTATTGCTTGGGCTTGGCCGCTATACCGATGATCTGGCCCCACCAACCGCGCTTTGCGGCTATGTGTTGCGCAGCCCTTATGCGGCGGCAAAGCTGGTCAACATCGACGCATCGGCTGCCAGCACCATGCCAGGTGTGCGCGCGGTCATTACCGCTGACGACCTGCAAGCCGATGGAATCGGGCCTTTGCCCTGTGTTGTGCCGCTGAAAAACCGTGATGGCAGCCCGCGCGCCGATGTGCCGCATCCGGTTCTGGCAACAGGCTTCGTGCGCCATGTCGGTGATCCGGTGGCCTTTATCGTGGCGACCAACATGGCCGCCGCACGCGACGCGGCTGAGGCGATCATCGTCGACTATGACGGCATGCCATCGATCACGGATTTGGACACCGCATTGGATGCGGGCGCTGCGAAGGTCTGGCCGGAACTTACCGATAACCGCGTGTTCGACTGGGAAACCGGCGACAAGGCCGCCACCGATGCGCTGTTCGCGCAGGCCACGCACATCACCCGGCTGCGGGTGGTCAATAATCGGATCGTGGTGAATTCAATGGAGGCCCGCGCCGCCTTCGCCGACTTCAAAGACGGCCGCTGGACCCTGACCACCAACACACAAGGCGGCTGGAGCCTGAAATCCATGCTCGCGGGCATGATCTTCAAAGTGCCGCCTGAGGCGTTCCGCGTGATCACCCCGGATGTCGGCGGCGGGTTCGGGATGAAATTATTCCTCTACGCCGAGCAGGTACTGGTTTGTTACGCTGCGCGGAAACTGGGTGAGCCCGTGCGCTGGGCGTCCGAACGGGGCGAGGCGTTTCTCTCAGACACGCATGGCCGCGATAATATCTCGCAGGCGGAACTGGCGCTGGACGCGCGCGGAAAATTCCTCGCCATGCGGGTGACCACGCGGGCTGGCATGGGTGCTTATCTCTCGAATTTCGCGCCTTTCATCCCCACCATGGCGGGCACCAAGGTGCTCGCCAGCGTGTATGACTTCAAATCGATCTACGCCAATGTCATCGGCGTGTTCACCAACACCGTGCCTGTGGATGCCTATCGCGGGGCCGGGCGGCCGGAGAGCAATTACCTCGTGGAGCGGTTGATCGATGCCGCGGCGGCGGAGATCGGCATGGACCGGATCGCGCTGCGCCGTGCCAATATGGTGCCGGAATCCGCCATGCCTTATGTCTCGGCGATGGGGCAACCCTATGATTCCGGGGCGTTCGAGACCGTGCTCGACGCCGCTTTGGCATTGGCTGATTGGCCGGGCTTTGAGGCGCGCCGTACCCAGGCCGTGGCGCGCGGGCTGCGGCGCGGCATCGGCATGGCTTATTACCTTGAGGCCACGGGCGGTGCGGCGACCGAGCGCGCTGAAATCCGGTTCGCGGCGGATGGGTTTGTCGATGTCTATGTCGGCACACAATCCACGGGCCAGGGGCATGAGACCGCCTATGTGCAGCTTACCGCCACGCAACTGGGCCTGGATGGCGAGAAAATCCGCATCCACCAGGGCGATACCGACATGATACCTTCAGGCGGCGGCACGGGCGGGGCGCGCAGCCTGTATTCTGAGGGCCAGGCGCTGCTGGTCACGCCATCCTCGGTGATCGAGAAAGGCAAACAACAGGCTGGTGAATATCTGGAAGCCGCGAGCGCCGATATCGGGTTCGCGGACGGCAACTTTACGATCAAA
>JAQNCU010000344.1 GCA_029077775.1 Acidocella sp.
TCCACGCGTGGATCTGGCTGGCATGCACGCCATACTTGCTCGAAAGCTCGGCAATCGTCCCCTCCTCCCGGATCGCCGACATCGCCACCTTCGCCTTGAATTCCGCGCCGTGCTTCTTTCGGATATTCGTCATCTCTAACCCTCTGGCTCTACGCCGTTTTAGGGGCCAGACTCTCTCTTAGCTATCTGTCCAGTTTTCAGGGCCCACCTCAGTCCGCCGGGCTTTTCGGCGGGGGGCCAATGGCCGAAGCGGCGCCGGCGGTGGATTTGAAATCTCTGCACGCGAAGATTGGAGAACTCACGCTCGAGCAGGGCAGTCAATTCACCAGCGGCGACTTCACCGGGCTGCTGCTGAAGAACAAGATCGCAATCAGCATGGATGGCAAGGCAGCCTGGCGCGACAACGTGTTCGTCGAGCGACTTTGGCGCTCGGTGAAGTATGAGGAGGTGTATCTGCATGCCTATGCCAGCGTCGCCGAGGCCAGGGCAGGGCTTGGCCAATATCTGGATTTCTACAATAGCCGGCGTCCGCATTCGAGCCTTGGCGCGCGCACGCCAGACCAAGCCTACTTCGCCCAGGCCCCTCTGCTTGCGGCCGCCTGAAAAATTCGCCGCTGGTATCTGGGCCTCGCTCCAGTCGGGCTACTCCCTCCTTGCGAAAGGCCCTGATACCGGCATATTCCCAACCAAACCGGCAGAGCTTCCACTTATAGATAGCGAAACAGTGTTCAAACGAAGCCGGCCACTTCTACCGAACAAAGAAACTGCTTCAAAAAAGGCAACAAAGAAAACCAACATCGCACTTCTAACCAATCGCTGCAGGCCGTAAACAACATCAGATCTCGGACAGCCCCAACTTTTAAATCCAGAAACTGTGAGATGAGTGAACCGGACTACCAAGCGAGACCTACGCTTCTTTTACCCAGCTTAAGAATTGTTTAAAATCGACCGCCCCCTCGCGCATGCGGCCGTTTATTATGAAACTCGGCGTCGCATTAATATGATATTTCTTCTCCCCGATTCTGAGTTCGTTCAAAATGAAAGATTCCAGGGTCTTATTTGCGAGAGCCGCGTCAAACGATGCCCGGTCCATTCCCGCGAGAGCTGCGTAACGAAACAGAGCGTCTGCGTAATCAGCCTTCGTTTTTAAGGCAGAGTCGAACGCCCATTGATCCTGAGTTCGAAAAAGCTCTGAAATAAACGGAAAATATTCGTGTGGCGGTAAAGACCGTGCGATCTGAGCCGCCATCACCGCGTCTTGGTTAAGCGGAAAATCTTTGAAAACATAATAAACTTTGCCGGGTTTTATCAGTTTTTGAATGACTTCAGGCAGCACCTTGATACCAAAAAAAGCGCAATGCGGGCAATTCATGGAATAGTATTCATATATCGTGACTGGCGCCCCGGGCTTTCCAAGGGCTCGTAGGCCATAAGCGCCCTGATCATTCTCGACCGCGGCGCACGCAGTGGTGTCGATACCGGCACCTTTAACGATACTGAGAATCATACCATACCCAAGTAATTTACGGCGCTTCATGATCACTTTATCCCAACAATCTAATTTTTAGATACAGGCCCAAATTGCGGTCGATGCACCGATTTCCAATGCATGATCCAACGACGACACAAACTTTATACGTCTGCGCGAATTCTATGACGAGGTGTCCCGTGATCAAATCTGGCTTCAAGCCCGAATTATCTCTCCCCAGTTCCAAAAACGTGCCGTTTGGTCTGCCATACGACCTCCGCTATATGAGGGCGATGAACCTTAAAGATCACATTCGCGGCGTACCGGATTTTCCAAAACCCGGGGTCTTGTTTTATGATATATCAACGTTGCTTCGGAATGCAGACGCGTGGCAGGTTGCGGTAGACCAACTCGCTCGCATGGTAGGCGCCCACCGGCCAGATGTTCTCGCAGGCGTCGAAAGCCGCGGCTTCTTGCTTGCAGCACCCCTGGCGTTGAAGTTAGGTTGCGGCTTTGTAATGTTACGCAAGCCCGGAAAGCTGCCCGGGCCTACAGTTGGTCTTAGTTACGATCTCGAATATGCCTCTGATCGTCTCGAAATTCAGTCTGATGCAATTTTACCTGGTCAGCGTGTCGTCGTCGTGGACGATTTGTTGGCTACCGGGGGCACTATGGCGGCAGGGATAGCTTTGCTTAAATCCGTAAAAGCCGAAGTTTCAGCTGCCATTACCCTTATTGAGCTGGGGTTTCTGGGTGGCCGGGATCGTCTTGATATCCCGTTTGAAGCACTCGTTAGGTACGATTAAGCCAATGGTGCGATGCGCATCATGATCCGACGGCGCGCTGTTTTGGCTGGACTCGGGCTTGGCGTGTTATCGCCGCGCGCTGATGCCACAACGCCACGGATGGTGGTCGCCGACCAACGAATAACGCGGACGTCCACCTTCGGTATTCTCGCGTGCGGTCCCCGAGATGGACCGATCGATCGGTGGGCGCGAGCGGTCGCGCAAGGTTTAACCCTCCGATTATCGCCATCGAGCCCGATCCGGCTTAGCCGCGTGGGTGGCTTGGATGGCGTCACCGGTGCAAACCACCTACAGACCTTTGTCGTACCCGATGGCCAAACTGCTGCGATGATCCCGAGCGATGCAATCATCGCGTTTCTTACTGGTGATCCGCGTGTACATTTTCAGCCTGGCGACTGGGTTCCTATTCTGGCTGGCGAATGTGCGGCCGTTCTCGTCATCAGAGGTGGTTTAGCAAGGCTCGAAAACCCAATTCCAATAAAGCTTGCGGCCGCTTCACCTGAGAGCCTCGATTTGGCAGCGATACTCGCGTTCAAGCGGCTTGGTGCAGAAGTCTCACCGATTTTTGGTCTGCGCGGAACAACCGCAGTCTCGCGCGCGTTCGCTTCCGGTGAAGCAGACGCAGCGCTCCTCACCGGCGAGGATGTCCCAGCCGACATTGCGACTTTATCAGCGAATGGTGGTGTCGCGGTTGGTGCACTCGGCGTTGTCGATGATCGTGATCAAGTGCTGATCGATCCATTGCTTGGTGGATTGCCAACGATCCATGCCGTAGCGAAAAGTCGTGGTATCCCGCCACTGCCACACTCCCTCGAGCAGGCGTTTCGTGCGGTTTCTGCTGCAAGCCGGATCGATTTCATCATGGTTTTGCCGCACCTGACGGCTCCAGCCAAGGTCGCCGTCTGGAGGCAAGCAGCCATGAGCGCAATCCAGTCACCAGCACTGAACGCTGCCGCTGCCGCCAGTTCGGTTGGCCTTACCGTAAGTGCCGCCGCGGCCGCCGCTGCGCCTTTCAACGTGCAGGCGGGTGAATTGCTCGCGTTGCGTCAATTTCTATTCCAGCGTTTCGGATGGCGTCCGTCGTGACGATCGCTTACCAGTTTAGGATAATCAGCATCAATCTGGTTGATAAATGAATGGCCCGCTTGGCTAACCGGTTTGTGTGTACCTCGTGCGGTGCTGCGGCGCCTAAGTGGGCCGGACG
>JAQNCU010000017.1 GCA_029077775.1 Acidocella sp.
GCGCTCACCTTCAGCACCGTTTTGCCCTCAACCTCGATGGTCGAAACCCCGTCTATATCCAGCCGCCGATACGGCGTCTCATCCGCCCCTAAGGGGAACATCGGCGCATAGAGAAATCCAGGGCTGCGTGGCGGGATGGCGTTCATGTCAGACTTTCAAAATCACGAGTATCCGCAAAATACCGTATTTCGCGGCTCAGTCCTTCTGGCGGCGGCGGAACGCATCCAGGCTCACCACATCTCCCGCGCTCTCTGGCGCGGGTTCGGGCACATCATCGCCCTCCGGGGCGGGCATCTCGGATGGCGTCAGTTCGGGCATATCCAGCACCTCGAACTGCAAGCCAAACCGCACCTCAGGGTCGGCGAAACTGCTGATCGCCCGGACCGGGATCGTCAAAATGGAGGGCACGCCGGAGAATGACAAGCCAACCGAGAACACCTCGCCATCCTCGGTCACGCTCAGGCTGTGGAACTGGTGCTGCAAAATAATGGTCATTTCATCGGGGTATTGCGCGCGCAGCCGGTCAGGGATCACAACACCCGGATAGCCGGTTTTGAACGTCACATAAAAATGGTGCCCGCCCGGCAGCCCGGCCTGCGCCACATGGCGCAGCGCGCTCACCACCACATGGCGCAGCGCAAGCTGCGTCCAGTCATCATAGGGCAGCAATGACTCTGGAATATGTTGGTCGTCTTCGGCCATGTCGAAACCCCTACCGCGCCTGCCGTTCATAATGCCGGTAATATTTCTCCGTCACCAGATCGGTCTGCACCACCACGGCGATATCGGTGGTGTTGAACTGATTATCGATCACCGCACCATCGCCGACAAACCCGCCCAACCGCAAATAACCTTTTATCAGAGGCGGCAGCCGCATCAAGGTCTGCGCGGGGTGCAGCCCCGCCGGGTCGCGCCTGCGCATCTCCACATACCGCCCGGCCAGCGCGCGCGGCCTGATCGCCTCAGGCGCCATATGCCGGGTCGCGAGATAGGTCAGCTCATCGGCCACCGCGTCGGGGTCGGTGCCACCGAAACTCGCACAGCCAAACATCAGGTCGATCCCGTGGTGAAACACATAAGCCGCGATCCCGCGCCATAAAAGCTGCAACACCGCGCGGGAGCGATAGGCGGGCGCGGTACAGCTACGCCCCAGTTCCAGCTTTTGCCCGGGGAACCGCGCCAACATCCCGATATCATACTCATCCTCGGCATAAAACCGCCCGATCTTCTCAGCCGCCCCCTGCCGCACCAGCCGATAGGTGCCAACCACGCTGTCCGGTCCCGCGCCCAGATCATGGTCCACCACCAGCAAATGGTCGGCCACCGCGTCGAACACGTCCACATCGCGCGCCGCGCGCACCGTCGCGGCATCGGCCTTCGCGCCTAATTCCTCATAGAACACGCGGTAGCGCAGCGCCTGCACGGCATCCAGCTCGCCCGGCCCGGTGGCCAGCCGCACACCCAAATTGCCCGCCCGCAATTCGGCGAAGCCCGGGGCCGCATTACCCAGAATGAACGGCGGAATCGCGGGGACAACATGCGTATTCATTCAGTCCTCCGGCGGCCGAACAGCTCGATCTTGATCAAATCCACTTCAAACCCCTGCCGTCTGGCGATATCACGCAACAATATCTCGGCCTGCGGGGCGGCAAATTCCAGCACCGTTCCGCTATTCTGGTCCACCAGATGAAAATGATTGCGCTCACCGCTCGGCTCATAGCGCGCCCGGCGGCTGCCGAGCTCCCGGCGCGAGAGAATCCCCTTGGCCTCCAGCAGCCGCACCGTCCGGTAAACCGTGGCCAATGAGATCCCAGGGTCCACGATATTCGCCCGCCTGTGCAGTTCATCGACATCCGGATGGTCGGTCGCCTCGGACAAAACGCGCGCGATCACCCGTCGCGGGCCCGTCATCTTCAGCCCGTTCTCTATGCACAGGCGCTCGATGCTTATATCCATCTCGGGCTTTGTGGCCCAAACCATCACTCTGGTCCAGCCTTACCCCAGCCTTAGCATCGCATGTATCATGACAATATCATTGCCAACACATCATAAAGCCATCGACATCACCGCCGAAACCTGCCCGATGACCTTCGTGCGCACCCGCCTCGCCCTCGATGAGCTATCCCCCGGCCAGATCCTGCTGGTCCGTCTCATCGGCGCGGACCCGCTCGCCAATGTTCCGCGCGCCTGCGCCGACCAGGGTCACGACCCGCTGGACCTGACCCAACAACCCGACGGCACCTGGCACCTAACCGTCAGGAAAGGCTAGGTTTTGCGCCGCCTGCCGCCCCGCAACCCGCCTTGCAGCCTGCCCCGCAGCTTGCCGATTTTGCCCACGTCGCCCAGCCGCCGGTCTAAAAACCGCATCGTCTCCTCATCCTCGTCGCTGGCATCCTGCACCCAGAACAGCAACGTGCTGGCATAAACCCCGGCCAGAATACCGCGCTTGGTGTACCAGGAAAAATCCGCTGATTTATCGCCCGCCGCAAACCACACCGCATCCACCGTCGCCGCCGTAATGCGCGCGGCCCGCCGCGCCTGCATGGGCAGCGCCAACCACGCCAGCGCCCGCCTGATCGCCGCCTTATGCGCCCGGTTCTGCTCAAACCTGATCCCCAACACCGACCGCACCCGCCCCGTCAAACCATAGGCGCTCAAATCCGCTGCCTCTGCGCGCGCCACCATGCGCTCATCGGCCAGGGTGCAAAACGCCTCGATCATCTCACCCGGCCCGCCGGGGAACATCAGCGGCGCATCCGCCGGGTCCTGCCCCAGCCCGGCCATCGCCTGGCGCAGCGCGCCAACCGTCCAGCCGTCGAACGGCACGGCCGCCAGCATCGCATCCAAAATCGCCACCATTGGCGCCTCAATCGGCATCCGCATCCTCCGGTATCTCCAGCCCACTCCGGCTGATCTCCTCATTGAACCCGAAATACCGGAAATCACGCATCCGCATCGGATACATCACGCCATCCAGATGGTCCGCCTCATGCTGGATCACCCGCGCCTCGAACCCGCTGGCCTCGACCTCAAAGCCCGCCCCGGTTTCATCCTGCGCCGCCAGCCTCACCCTGGCAAAGCGAGGCACCGCGGCGCGCAGACCGGGGATCGACAAACACCCCTCCCAGCCCATCACCATCTCATCGCCCAGCGGTGTCACCACAGGGTTGAACACCACCCGCATCGCCATGTCCGCCCCGTCATCCGCCCGGCTCCCCGGCACATGATAGATAAACAGCCGAACCCCCCTGAACACCTGGGGTGCGGCCAACCCCACCCCGCCCGCATCGGCCAGGGTCTCCACCATATCGCCCACCAGCCGCACCAACTCACATGCCGCCACGTCCGCCACGGGCATCGCCTGTGCCAGCAAAACCGGGTGCCCCATCCGCGCTATCTTCAGAATCGCCATACACGCATAGATGGGTCAACATATTTGATTTGGCTACTCACCAAACTATGCTATAGCGCGCAAAATCCATTTCGGACCCAGCCATCCCGGCTGCGTCCTATCTCGTATTTGTGGGAGTTTTCGGCCAGGTGCAAGTTCTCGTCCGTGACAACAACGTCGATCAGGCGCTGAAAGCCCTGAAGAAAAAGCTCCAGCGTGAAGGCGTGTTCCGGGAGATGAAACTCCGCCGCCATTATGAAAAACCCTCTGAACGCCGCGCCCGTGAAGCCGCTGAGGCCGTCCGCCGCGCCCGCAAGATGGAGCGTAAGCGTATCGAGCGTGAGGGCTTTTAAGCCCTTTCTCTAGCCTTCTAGTAATTCGTGCGTCCGTCCCGCGTCAGCCACGCGGCATAACACGCCTTCGCCTCGTCATAGCATTCGCTCATCTGCGTCGCTGGCGTCGTCCGCTCGCCCTCGGGCATCGCCAATTGCCGATAAAACTCCTGGTCATCAAACCCGATCGCCTCGGCATCCGCTGGCCCACACCCGTAATAAACCGCCCCGATCCGCGCCCAGAATATCGCCGACATGCACATCGGGCACGGCATCCCGTTCACATAAATCGTCGATCCCGACAAATCGAAATGCCTGACCCGCGCACTCGCATCCCGGATCGCCGTCACCTCAGCATGGGCGGTCGGGTCCATCGCCGATAAAACCCGGTTATGCCCGGTCCCGATCACCGCGCCATCCCGCACAATCACCGCCCCAAACGGCCCGCCATGCCCGCCTTCCATCCCCTGATACGCCAGCGCAATCGCCTGCCGCATAAATTCCGCATGGTCCGTCACAAGCATCTCCTTTAGTAAGAGCCGCTTATAAAAAAGCGGCGCAAAATTTTTGTAACTCTGGTTCCCGGGTGTTGGCAGTGCCTAAGCCCATTTCCCAACATTACAAAAGTCTTTTTGGTGCTTTTTCTTCAGAAAAAGAAGCCTTTCCTTAACAGGTGATTCACCACACATCATTATAGCCATGAAGATTGATGCCGCCCGAATCGACCCCTACCTCAAAGCGCCCAACTTGCCGCTTGCCCTTATCTACGGCCCGGATACGGGCCTGGTGGCTGAGCGTGCGCTCGCCCTCGTCCGCGCCATCCCTGGCGCCATGGGTGACCCGTTTCGCTTCGCGGAGCTGCAAAACCCCGACCCAGGCACCTTCCTGGCCGAAGCCACCGCCGCCGCCATGACCGGGGAGCGTCGGGTTCTGCGCGTGCGTGACTGCGCGGACGTTCTGGCCAAACCGCTTGAAAGCCTGCTCGCCGCCCTGCCGGACGCGCTCATCATCCTCGAAGCGGGGGAGCTGACACCCAAATCCAAACTGCGCGCGCTCGCTGAAAAATCCGCCGCCATCGCCACCATCGCCTGCTATCCGGCTGATCCCGCCCGCCTCCCTGGGCTGATCACCGCCCGTCTACGTGAGTCCGGCATGCGGATCGACTCTGACGCCGCCGCCTGGACCGCTGCCAACACCCCCGCCGATGCGGCTCTGCTCTCGCAAACCATTGAGCTTCTGACGCTCTATGCCGGGGCTGAGCGGCATCTCACTTTGGCCGATGTCACCGCGGCCTTGCCCGATGGCGGCGGTGTCTCGATGTCGGATGCCATCGACGCCAGTTTAACCGGCGACATCACAGGCACCGACCGCGCCCTCACGCTGGCTTACGAGGAAGGGCAGTCCCCCGTCGGCATTTTGCGCGTGTTGCTGGGGGAGCTTATGCGTCTGCGCCTCGCCGCCGCGTCGATGGCAACCGGCACCTCGGCGTCGCAGGCCATGGCCGCCATCCGCCCGCCGGTATTTTTCAAACGCCAGCCCATCGTCACCCGCATCCTTGGCCTCTGGTCGCTGGCCGGGCTGACCGAGGCCATCGCCGCGGCCCTGCGCGCTGAAACGGCGGTCAAACAAACCCTGATCCCTGATGAAGCCTTCTGCCGCCAAACCCTCCTGGCACTGGCCACCCGCGCCCGCGCGGCGGCCCGCCGATGACCTATCAGAGCCCAACCCCACTCAACCCTTCACACACCGCCGGGATACCGCCCACCCGTGCTGCGGCGCTGGCCCGGCTTGAGGCTTTCGCCCCGCGGGCAAGCGCGCCTTACACCACCGGGCGCAACACCGACCCAGGCCCCGGCGAGCCCGGCGCGGTTTCGCATCTATCGGCCTATTTGCGCTACCGTCTGATCACAGAGCACGAGGTCATCGCCGCCATCCGTGCCCATCACAGCGCCCAGGCGGCGGAAAAATTCATTCAGGAGGTGCTATGGCGCACCTACTGGAAAGGCTGGCTGGAACACCGCCCGGCGGTTTGGCGCAATTATCAGGTCACGCGCCAGCAGCAACATTTTGGCCTGACTGACCACCGCGACCTCGCGAACGCTGAGACCGGCACCACAGGCATTGACGGCTTCGATGACTGGGCGCGCGAACTCATCGAGACCGGGCATTTGCATAACCATGCCCGCATGTGGTTCGCCTCGATCTGGGTTTTCTCGCTGCGCCTGCCCTGGGCGCTCGGCGCTGATTTCTTTCTGCGGCATCTCAGGGATGCCGACGCCGCCAGCAACACCCTCTCCTGGCGCTGGGTCGCGGGGCTGCACACGGCGGGCAAAACCTACCTTGCCACGGCGGAAAACATCGCACGGTACACCGATGGACGCTACGCCCCCAAGGGCCTTGCCCAAATCGCGACACCATTGAGCGAACCACCCTTGCCGACCTGCCGCATCCTGCCGGACCACCCTGCGCCGGACCCGCGCGAACCATCCCTGCTCCTCGTCACATCGGAGGATCTCCATCCGGAATGCGTCACCACAGCATCTCTCGCGCTCAATTGCGCCCTCATCGCGGCTGACCCCGCCTTGCTCTGGGGCAAACACGCGCGCCGCTTCGCCGCCGCCGCCGCGCAAGATTGCCAGGCCCGCGTGCAGGCGCATTTCAACATCCCGGCCACGCTGGCTGAAACCCTCAGCGCCGCCACCCTCATCGCCGCCGCCCAGGCAGCGGGAACGCGGCAGATCGTCACGCCATACATACCGGTCGGCCCGGTAAATACCGCCCTTGCCGCCCTTATGCCAGAGCTTGCCGCCGCCGGGGTCACCCTGACGCGGGTCAAGCGTAGCTGGGACCAGCATTTCTGGCCGCATGCCACCGCCGGGTTCTTCGCCTTCAAATCCCATATCCCCGCCACGCTGGCCATATGCGGGCTGCCCTGAAACCCGGCCTCAACATCGTCTGGTTCAAGCGCGATTTGCGCATCGCCGACCATGAACCGCTGGCTTTGGCGGCCAGCCATGGCCCTGTCCTGCCGCTCTATATCGCCGAACCCGGCCTCTGGGCGCAGCCCGATGCCGCCGCCCGGCACTGGGCATTTGCCGCCGCGTGTCTCTCTGAACTCCAAGACTCCCTCGCCGCCATCGGCCAGAAGCTCTACATCATCCAGGGGGAGGCCGTTGCCGTCCTCGCCCATCTCCACACCACCCACGGCATCGCGGCAATTTTCAGCCATGAGGAAACCGGCAATGGCTGGACCTATGCGCGGGACCGCGCGGTCGCCGCCTGGGCCAAAGCCGCGGGCATACCGTGGCACGAGAAACCCCAATTCGGCGTCATCCGCCGTCTGAAATCCCGTAATGGCTGGGCCACCGCGTGGGACCGCCAAATGGCCACGCCGGTCACGCCGGCACCCCAGCACCTCACCCCCGTCGCCGACATTGCGCCCGGGCACATCCCCAGCCCGGCGGCACTTGGCCTTGCCCCTGATCCCTGTCCGCACCGCCAGCCCGGCGGGCGCGCCGTGGCGCTTGCGCTGCTGGAGAGCTTCCTTACCGAGCGCGGTGAACATTATCGCACCCAGATGTCGAGCCCGGTCACCGCCTTCACCGCCAGCTCCCGGCTCTCGGCGCATCTTACCTGGGGCACCATCTCGATGCGCGAACTCAGCCAGGCCAGTGCCGCCCGCCTGCGCGCATTGCAACAGTCTACACACCCGGCGGCCCGCACCTGGCGCGGCGCCATCGCCTCGTTCATCGCGCGGCAGCATTGGCATTGCCACTTCATCCAAAAACTCGAAGACGAACCGCGCCTCGAATTCGAGAACCTCCACCCCGCCTATAACGGCATGCGCCCTGACACCGCCGCCCCCGACCGCCTGGAGGCCTGGTCGCGCGGGCAAACCGGCTTTCCCTTCCTCGATGCCTGTATGCGCGCCCTCAACCAGCATGGCTGGATCAATTTCCGTATGCGCGCCATGCTCACTTCGTTTGCCAGCTACCATCTCTGGCTCCCCTGGCGGGCAACCGGGCTGCACCTCGCCCGCCAGTTCGTCGATTACGAACCCGGCATCCACTGGCCGCAAATTCAGATGCAATCAGGCACCACGGGCATCAACACGATGCGCATCTACAACCCGGTCAAACAAGGCTACGACCAAGACCCTTTGGGCAGTTTCGTGCGCGCCTATGTCCCGGAACTGCGCGACCTGCCGGGTGCCTTCATCCACGAGCCCTGGCGCTGGCCACACGCCGCCTCCCTGGCTTACCCAGCCCCCATCATCGACCATGAAGCCACAGGCAAAACCGCCCGCCAGCGCCTCCACGCCATCCGCCAAAACGCTGCCCACGCCCCGACATCCCGGCTGATCGCCGCCAAACATGGCAGCCGCAAAGCGGGCATCCCAGCCACCGGCAAAAAACCCCCCACCCGCGCGAAACCAAAACCCACCGCCCAACTGGTGTTGGATTTTTAGACCCGGATGATCCTTGATCGAATCGCTCTGCGATCCGATCAAGGATCTGATACCAATCCGCGAAGACAGTGACACATCCAAGTAAGCAGCCGCTTTTTTTCAAAAAAGCGGCGCAAAAAACTTCTGTTATGCCGGTGCCGGGCTTCTGGAACCCCAATGGCCCAGATTAATAATGTTTTTTTGCTTCTTTTTGTTCACAAAAAGAAGCGCTTCCTGCCCGCCGAGAGTCATTCTTTAGGCCAGCTGGTATGAATCCGGCTCTACCGAAATATCTAGAGGGCGATTCAGACTCCAGGTTCGCTCGCAAAACGAGCGGACCTGGAGTCATCGCACTCTAGGGGGTGATAACCCCCCGCGCGCGGGGATGGTGGGGCGGCCGCGCGCCAAAAAAAACCCTCCGCGCGGGGATGGTGGGGCGGCCGCGCGCCAATAACAGCCAGGCCGCTTTTTGCAAAAAACGGCACCAAAAACGCCTGCGAATGATTCAAAAATTTCTGTGGGTAACTTTCATTTTTGTGTTTTAATTCAAATATATAGTCTGTGGATAAGTACCAAATGCTCCACGTGGAGCATTGGCCCGTTTCAGCCGTTCAAGCGCCCCAAGATCATGTCCAGCTGGTCCAGATTGGCATAGTTCACCGTCACCGTCCCCTGGGTTCCTTTATGTTTAATCGTCACCCGCACCCCCAGCCGCCCGCTCAAATCCGCCTCGATCATGGTGATCTCGCCGTCATTCGCCTCGTTCTTGTGCTTAGGCCACCGCATTGCAGAGGGCTTGATGCTGCGGCCGAGATTATTAACATAGGATTCCGCCTGCCGGACGGACAAATCCTTTTTCAAAATCAACCTCGCCCCCTTTGTCGGCTCCGTATGCGCCAGCAACGCCTTGGCGTGTCCCATCGTCAGCCTGCCATCGCGCACCATCTCCAGCACCTCCGGCGGCAGCCGCAAAATGCGCAGAGCATTGCCAATATGCGCGCGAGACTTGCCGATCGCCGCGCCCAGAACCTCCTGGGTCATGTTGAACTCACCGATCAGCCGCTGGTAACCCTCGGCCTCCTCGATCGCGTTCAAATCCTCGCGCTGCAAATTCTCAACCAACCCCGCCGCCATCGCGTCGGAATCGGTCAATGCCCGCACCAAAACAGGCACCTCATGCAGGCTCACACGCTGGGCGGCCCGCCACCGCCGCTCGCCCGCGATAATCTGGAACCGGCCGGCCACGTTGGGGTGCGGGCGCACCAGCAGAGGCTGCAAAATGCCCCGTTGTGCGATGCTCTCCGCCAGCTCACCCAGCGCATCGTCATCCATCTCCTTGCGCGGCTGGAACGGGCTCGGCTCCAACAAATCCACCGCCAGGTTTTGCACGCCGGGGGCTGACACAGCCTCGGGCGCCGCCGCATCGCCCAACAATGCCGCCAGACCCCGGCCCAGCCGCTTCGGTTGTTCTTTCACGCTCATGCCGCCACCTGTCTCTCTCTGGACCGCTTCAAAAACTCCGCCGCCAGCGCCAAATACGCCTGCGCCCCGGCTGACCGGAAATCATACAGCAATACCGGCACCCCATGGCTCGGTGCCTCGGTAATCCTGATATTGCGCGGGATCGCGGTCTCATAAACCTGGCTGCCAAAATGTCCGCGCACATCGGCACTCACCTGCTCGGACAAATTATTGCGCTTATCGGTCATGGTCAGCACAATCCCCTCCACCACAAGGCCTGTGTTCAAATTGCGCCGCACCATCTCGATCGTGCGCATCAATTGTGAGATCCCCTCCAGCGCGAAAAACTCAGCCTGCAAAGGCACCAGCACCGCATCCGCCGCCACCAGCGCGTTCAGGGTCAGCAACCCCAGCCCGGGCGGACAATCAATGAATATAATATCATCCTCGCTCTGGTCGCGCAGCGCCTCACGCAGCAAAAACTCCCGCCGGACCACACCGCTGAACTCGATATCCGCGCCGATCAAATCCGCCACCGCGGGCACAATGCGCAAATTCGGCACGTTGGTGGTTAAAATCATCTCCTCCAACCGTGCCTCGCCCGCGAATAGTGAATAGCTCCCGCCCCGGCGCAGGCCTTGGTCGATCCCCAGCCCCGTGCTGGCATTGCCCTGCGGGTCGATATCCACCAGCAACACCTTCGAGCCCCCCACGGCCAAAGCCGCCGAGAGGTTGATGGCGGTGGTGGTCTTACCCACCCCGCCTTTCTGGTTCGCCACCGCGATGATCCTGGGGGCTTGCGTCTTCGTCTCCAACATGGCGGATCTCGCTCACTTTCAGGATGCATTTTTCGCCCGCGGAGGGCGATGCAAAACGCTCCGCCCTCATGTGCCAGAACCGCTTTGCCAACGTCAATTCAGCCGCCACGCCCGGCCCTTTGGGGAACAGGCAAACCCCGCCCGGGGTCAGATGCGGCGCCGCAAGCCCGAGCAATTTATCGAGCGGTGCGAGCGCCCTGGCCGTTATCAACCCGGCGGGCGGCGTCTGTGCCGCCTCGATCCGCGCATTCACCACCGTCACGGGTGCGGCCACCTGCCGCGCCGCCTCCAACAAAAAAGCGGCCTTCCGCCGGTCGGATTCCACCAGCGTGAACGCAATCCCCGTCGCAATCGCCAGCACCATGCCAGGAAACCCGGCACCTGAGCCCAAATCGATGGCGCGTTCGGTTCCCGCCGGAATATAGGGCACCAATTCAAGCGATTCTCCGACATGGCGGCGCCACAACACGGGCACATCCCCCCGGCTCACCAGATTGATCCGCGCCGACCAGGTCTCCACCAGGGCGGCGAATTGCCGCAGCCTTGCCTCGCTCACGCCGCGCGGCGCTTCTTCAAATGCCCGAACACCGCACCCAAAGCCGCCGGGGTCATGCCCTCGATCCGCCCCGCCGCGCCCAGGCTGCGCGGGCGCACGCGCTCCAGCTTCTCGCGCAACTCGTTTGAGAGCCCACCGACCGCCGCATAGTCGAAATCATCATGGATGCGCACCGCCTCATCCTGCGCCCGGGCACGAATCTCGGCCTCCTGGCGGGCCAGATACCCGGCATAATGCTGGTCGGCGCGTAAAATCTCCGCCGCCTGGCTGTCGCCCACGGGCTTACCGGCAAACGCCGCCATGTCGCCCTCCAACCGGGCAATTGCCACAGCCCGCGCAGGCCCCACGCAGCCCCAGCCCATCCCCAGCCGTGTCAGCCGCAACCCCGCATTATCCGCGCGCAACAAAAGCCGATATTCCGCGCGGGATGTAAACATTCGATATGGCTCGGTCACACCTTGGGTGACCAGATCATCGACCAGCACCCCGATATAGGCCTGATCCCGCCCCAGCGTCACAGCCCCTTGCCCGGCGGCACGCCGCGCCGCGTTCAACCCGGCCATCAACCCCTGCGCCGCCGCCTCCTCATACCCGGTGGTCCCGTTGATCTGCCCGGCCAGATACAGCCCCGGCACGGCCCGCAACTGCAAATCATGGTCCAGCGCGCGCGGGTCGACGTAATCATACTCAACCGCGTAACCCGCCTGCAAAATCCGCGCGCCCTCCAGCCCGGGGATGGTGCGGATAAAAGCCGCCTGCACATCCTCGGGCAAGGAGGTCGAGATCCCGTTCGGGTAGATCACCGGGTCATCCAGCCCCTCCGGCTCCAGAAAAATCTGATGCGCGGTTTTGTCCGCAAAACGCACCACCTTATCCTCGATGCTCGGGCAATAACGCGGCCCCCTGCCTGCGATGTTCCCGCCATAAACCGCCGATTTATGGATGTTCTCACGGATTATCTCATGGGTGCGGTCATTGGTGTGCGTAATGGCGCAGGATATCTGCCGGTTGGTCACGGCCTTGCTCAGCGCCGAAAAACACTCCGGCGGGTCCTCGCCCTTATCCTGCGCGAGGCGTGCCCAATCAATGCTGGCCCGGTCCAGCCGCGGCGGCGTGCCGGTTTTCAATCGGCCCATGGGCAAGCCCAGCGCCAACATATCCTCGGCCAGCCCCAGGCTCGGCGCATCGCCAATGCGCCCGCCCGCCGCCATCCGCCCACCAAAATGCAGCACCCCGCGCAAAAACGTCCCCGCCGTCAGCACCGCGGCCGCACAGGCAAATTCCTGCCCATCGGCCAGTCTCACGCCTGTCAACCGCCCGTCATCGCCGCGCACCAACCCGGCCACCTCACCCTCGATGATCTCCAGATTGTGCTGGTCGGCCAGCATCGCCTGTATCGCCGCCCGGTACAGGCCCCGGTCCGCCTGCGCGCGCGGCCCGCGTACCGCCGGGCCCTTGCCACGGTTCAATAATTTGAAATGAATACACGCCGCATCCGCCGCCCGGCCCATCAGCCCATCCAACGCGTCGATCTCACGCACCAGATGCCCCTTGCCGATCCCGCCGATCGCCGGGTTGCAAGACATCTCGCCCAGCCTGTCCGCACGATGCGTCACCAGCAAACTGCGCGCCCCCACCCGCGCCGCCGCCGCCGCCGCCTCACACCCCGCATGGCCGCCGCCAATAATGATCACGTCATAGGTCATTGACGGCCCATAGCAGAAAAAGCCACTTTTTAGAAAGGCTTTAGATTGTGAATGACGGTGTCTCATTGCTGAATGCTGAACAAAAAGAATGGGTTATCCGCGAGTCAGCCGGATCGGATATGGCTCTGGATCAACAGCGGCGCACCAAAAAAAGCCCGTTGGCCATGGGCCAACGGGTCAAGTCAACAGGGAGGCTTCACGTCTGGGAGACGTTGGGACCGAAGTCCCAATCCGGCCCCGAGGGACCGGATGATACCCGGCTCTCGCCGGATATGTGGTATATACGCCACAGGAAAAATTATTTAACCCCCCTGGGGCCAAAAATGACCGGGTCTTTGTAACAAATTGGCACGGGCTGTGCTTCAAACTGTTTTTGCATAGTGAATACGGGCATGCCGGTGCAAGCAATTATTAGTGAAAACAACGCCTTGGCTCCGCCTGTCGGCGTCTGATTACGATTTTGCCGGGTTGCGCTCTGTAATACTATTCACAAGAAAGTCACGGAAAACCGAGACGCGCTTGGAGTTACGTAGTTCCTCCGGGTAGACGAAATACATATCGACATTAGGTTTTTTGATATCCGGGAGGATGTTGACGAGGCCGGTCTGGTCCTGGACCAGATAATCGGGGACCGCGCCGATGCCGATGCCCGCACGAACCGCGATGAGAATGGCCTGGAGGGAATTGACCTCCAGGATACCGCGCCTGGGGGTGCCGTCCTTGCGGCCGATTTCCGCCAGCCAGTTGACATCAAGCACGGGGGGTTTGCGGTCGCCGAAGAAAATAAGGTTGTGATTGTCGAGATCCTCCGGCGTACGGGGGGTGCCGTGGGTTTTAAGGTATTCCGGCGAGGCCCAGATCTGACTGCGAATTTCACCCAGATGGCGCTGCACGAGGTCAGGCTGGCGGGGCGGGTGCATGCGGATGGCGACATCGGCCTCGCGCATCGCAAGGTCGAGGTCGGTGTCATCCAATAGCAGGGTGACGGAGACATCCGGGTGGGCGGCGAGGAAGGTTTTCAGGCGCGGGGCGAGCCAGGTGACGCCGAAGCTGTGGGTGGTGGTGACTTTGAGCCGTCCGGCGGGTTTTTCCTTGCTTTCGGCGAGCAAAGCCTCGGTCATCGCGAGTTTGGCGAAGACATCACGCACGGTGCGGTTCAGGGCCTCACCCTGCTCGGTAAGGATAAGGCCGCGCGCGTGCCGGTGGAACAAGGGCACGGCGAGCGACTCCTCAAGCGCCGAGATCTGCCGGGAAACAGCGGATTGGCTGAGGTTGAGGGTGTCGCCCGCATGGGTGAAGCTGCCTGCCTCGGCGACCGCGTGAAACACGCGCAATTTATCCCAATCCATTTTTTGTCCGGTCATTATGCGGCCTTGGCTGCGGGCAGATTGATGCTGCTCAGGAATTTCTCGGCTTCCAGCGCCGCCATGCAGCCTGTGCCTGCGGCGGTGACGGCCTGGCGGAAGATTTTGTCCTGCACATCCCCGGCGGCAAACACGCCGGGGATGGAGGTTTCCGTGCTGCCCGGGCGCGTCGTGATGAAACCGTCATGGTCGGTATCAACCTGGCCCGTGAACAGGGAGGTGGCGGGCGTGTGGCCGATGGCGATGAAGACGCCATCCACCGCGATGGTAAGGGGCACACCGGTGCGGGTGTTTTGCAATCGCGCGCCGGTGACAACAGGGGGCGTGCCGCCACCCAGGATCTCATCGACCGCATGGTCCCAGATGACCGAGATTTTCGGGTGGGCGAAAAGCCTGTCCTGGAGGATTTTTTCGGCACGCAAACGATCGCGCCGGTGGATGAGGGTGACGTGACTGGCGTGGTGGGTGAGGTAGAGGGCTTCCTCGACCGCCGTGTTGCCGCCGCCGATGACGGCGACGCCTTTGCCGCGATAGAAAAACCCATCACAGGTGGCGCAGGCGGAAACACCGGCACCCTGGAACGCGGCCTCAGACGGCAGACCGAGCCAGCGGGCCTGCGCGCCGGTGGCGATGATGAGGCTATCGGCAAGGAATTGCGTGCCGCTATCAAGCCAGGCGCGGAAAGGCCGGGTGGAGACATCGACCCTGGTGACAATATCATGGATGATCTCGGTACCGACATTGGCAGCCTGCGCGGCCATCTGGTCCATCAGCCAGGGACCCTGGATGGTTTCCGCAAAGCCGGGGTAGTTTTCAACGTCGGTGGTGATGGTGAGCTGGCCGCCCGGTTGCAGCCCGGCGACCATGATCGGGGCGAGGTTGGCGCGGGCCGCGTAGATGGCGGCGGTGTGGCCAGCCGGCCCGGCGCCGATGATGAGTACCCGGGTTTGTCTTGTCTCAGCCATGACCGCCCACCAACCTTCTGCCCCGCACACGCAATATACATATCCGCTGTCGCGTTGCCGTTACAAGCGCCGCCTGGAGAGGATGGTGGTAATGCGCCTGAATTTTAATCGCCCATGGCCAAAGCGATTTGTGTAATTATATTGCGCATGATGGAAACACGCACAGAACCACCCATGACACTGCCCGCAACCGAGCCGGGGGCGCTGGATGATATCGACCGCCGGATCATCGCCGAGTTGCAGGAGGATGGGCGGATGACGAATGTGGAGTTGGCGCGACGGGCCGGGATTTCCCCGCCGCCTTGTCTGCGGCGCGTGCGCAGGCTGGAGGAAGGCGGGTACATAAAAGGGTATCACGCGCAGACCGACGGGCATTTGCTGGGCTGGCAAATCGCGTTTTTCGCGATTGTCGGGCTGGAGAGCCAGAAACAAGCGGTTTTAAGCGCGTTCGAGGCCCTGGTGGCGGGCTGGGTAGAGGTTCGCGAATGTCACATGATCCGGGGTGGCGGGGATTTTTTATTAAAGCTGGTGGCGCGCGATGCCGCGCATGAAAACCAACTGACCGCGCGGCTGACAGCGGTGGCGAATGTGGCGAAGGTACAGACATTGCAGACCATCCACACCAGCCGGGCGCTGCCGGGCGTGCCTGTTGAGCGCGCGAATGGCTGAAGCCCTGGTGTTGCTGGCGGCATTGGCGATGGATCTGCTGTGCCGTCTGGTGCCCGCGCATTTGCCGTATTTGTTTCCGTTCGTTTTCAATGCGCCGGTGTTCATCGGCTGCTGGCTGGTCATGGTCTGGTATGTGCGGGGCTTGAAACTAGTGCCGGTGGCAGGCCGGCCCGGCCGTGTCCGACAATGGTTTTTCGTCAGCGGCGTTGGCCTGATCTATTTCGTGTTGCAGACGCATTTTGAATATATGGCGCAGCACATGTTTTTCCTGAACCGTATCCAGGCGGTGGTGCTGGGCATGGTGGCACCTTTTGCCATCGCCATCGGCTGGATGGCACAGCCGCTGGCGATGGGCGCGCCGGACTGGCTGGTGCGGTTCTGCAAAGGCGGCGTGGTGCGCACGGCCGGGCGGGTTTTATTCCACCCGGTGATATGCATGGCGATTTTTCTGGTCACCACGGATTTATGGCTGATCCCGTCGGTGCATTTCATGGCGATGATCGACCCGGCTTTGTACGCCGTGATGAATATCTCATGCCTGCTGGGCGGGTTGTTGTTCTGGCTGGTGGTGCTGGACCCGCGCCCGGTGCCTGTGGCGCGGTTTTCGTTCCTCGCACGGGCTGGGGCGGGGTTTCTCGTCATGTTTCCGCAAATCGTGATCAGCTCCTACATCGCGCTGACGCGGCAGGATTTATACGCGTTCTATACGCTGTGCGGGCGGTTATTTCCGTCGATCAGCCCGGGGTATGATCAGATGCTGGGGGGGATCATTCAGTGGATTCCGCCGGGGATGATGAACACGGCGGCATTGATCATCGGGCTGAATTCGTTGCGGCTATCGGATATCAAAGCCGAGAAAGATCTCGTGATCCCGCCGGGGGCGAAGGTGTATGAGGCGAAATGGGTGGGGCGCTAGCAGCCTGTCGGATTGGGGCCAAAAATCGACGTTTAATACCAGCTGGCTTAAAGAATGACTCTTGGCGGGCAGCAAGCGCTTCTTTTTGTGAACAAAAAGAAGCAAAAAAACATTATTAATCTGGGCGATTGGGGTTCCA
>JAQNCU010000345.1 GCA_029077775.1 Acidocella sp.
CTCTTCGCCGGCGGGATAGCCCAAATGATGGGTCATCTCGCCCCTGAGCATTCTTTCCATTAACGCAGCTTTGATGCCATCCAGCTTGTTTTGGATCATGGCGAACATCGCTGGCTGACATTGCCGCGCGTGACGGCAAAGGACGAGAAGCGGCCAGATCATGTCTTTGCGATTTTCGGCCTCGGCTCGATCGCATTGTGCCTCTGCGTAGAATCGAAAGAGCGGCCAAGCTCTCTTGAGTCCATGATCGGCCCGCGCCTCGTCAAGTACACGAGGACGCTCTTTGGAACCGCGCCGAGCATCTGGCGACGGTCGGCCACAGAATCCTGGAGCGTCTATAATGGTGATTGGATGACGCAGCCGTTAGAGTTTGCTTCTATGGGCGCTTACCTGGCAGACTCCGACGCTCCTTTCGATCGTGTACGGATTGATGTCGGCGTTGACATTCTTTGCGGTATCGTCTTCCTAGATAATGCCTCGCGGTGCGTTGCGCACGTTCGCGCGTTGACGGAAACAGGCCGGCGGGTGCTCGCTCATATCATCGCGGCGAGTGCCGGCAATTCTCTCGTCGAGTTCGAGGAAGGCTAATAATTTAGATAGAGAGATTCTGTAACTTGTTCTATGGGGCCATTGAGAACTTTGGCAACCGCTGAGTATCCGCTATCGAGGCTGATCACCCTCTTATAGACGGCGATAGGAACATCCGCTTTATAGTCGCGATCACCTCTGTTACCGTCGAACGACAGCGCCCATTTGACACGGCGACGGTTCAGGTTCTCCAGATGTTCATAGAGTCGTTCAACATTAAGATCGCCTATATATCGCTGCCTGTTGCCGGAATAGGGAGGGTCGAGATACACAAAATCCCCTTGACGCGCGTGAGCGATGGCCTCGGCGTAATCGCACGCACGGAAATCAACGCCCCGCAGCCGGGCAGTCCATTCCATTACGACTTGGCGGAATCGTTTTGGTATCATTCCGCGTCGTGATAAATGAAAGGAATTGTTAAATTGCCCTGATTTGCTGAAGCGCACGATGCCGTTGACGCATGTTCTCATCAGAAAGTTGAGGTCTTCTGGCTTCTGCGTGTTGTTGAACCTCTCGCGCACCACATAGAAATAGCCTGGCAGATCATCCTGTAACGCTTTCCATTGAGTGGTGTAGTCCTGTATCAAGTGCTCCGGTTCGTCACGCACCAGTTTCCAGAATGCTACGAGCGGTGCGTAGATGTCGCTGCCTTGCGCTCCTGGTCGGGCAAGACAAAACAGGAGCGCACCGCCGCCCAGGAACGGCTCAAAGTAGCGGTCATGTTCGGGCGCGATGCTAGCGATGCGCTCGGCCTGGCTGCGCTTGCTCCCTGTCCATTTTAGAAGTGAGGGCACCTCGCCGTGCGGCGCATGGTGTTCTCTTGATCGTCCTCTTCGGCTGTCGGCCGGGAGATCGGAGACGGGAAAGAGAAGGGGGGCAAGGCTTCCCATTATGCCACCCTCTTGGCTGTAGCCGTGGTATCGGTTGTGGCAGCGATGCGGTCGCCGGCGATGGACACATACTGTGGATCAATCTCGCAGCCGATGAAGAGCAATCCCTCCTTCTTTGCGGCAACACATTCGCTGCCGGCCCCAGCAAATGGCACCAGACATACATCTCCTGGCGCCGATGACAGCCGGATCATACGACGGATAAGCCTTTCGGGTTTCTGCGTAGGGTGCTTTCCGTGCTTTAGTTCGTCACGTTCTTTGTTGTTCGATATGTCCCATACAGTCCTCATTTGCTTACCAGGGGCTTTCAAGGGGTCTTCTTCATAGTTGCCCTCTTTCGAGTGCGCATAATTGAAGCGATACCTTCGAGGTTTTCCGTTGTGTGACCACAAGATTGTTTCATGGCTTGCCGTGAGCCGGCGCCCTGACAAATTGGGAAAGCTGTTCCTCTTATACCAGACGACCTCGTTGATAATCTCGATGCCAAGCATTTGCATGGCGACGTTGATGATGCCGGCGTTGTGATAGGTGCCGTGAACCCACATAGACCCGGTTGGCCTCAGTACCCTTTTGCATTCCGCCAGCCAAGCGAGCGTGAATGTAAAATATTCTTCAAGCGGCATGTCGTCCCATACCTCGGCGACCTTTTCCCAATTGCCGCCAAAGCCTGGCAGCTTTTTGGAAGAATCCCACGCCCAGGCACCGCCCTTGCTCGCATTGTAAGGCGGATCGGCTATGATTAGGTCAACGCATGTGTTGGGCAGGGATTTGACCAGCTTTAGGAAATTGCCCAGATGGACACAGTTGGTTTCAAGACCGCTGTGCATAGAAGCCACTTGTGAGCGCCGCTCCTGGAGAACGTTCGCGTTCGGCGACGGGACTTCATTGTCGATCCGTTTGAGTGAGCGCCTGGCCATAATGCTCTCCTTTTAGGGTGTTAGGGAGCGGCGAGAGCCGCGGCCGGTGGTTGCGGGTTGGCTCTCGGTAAAACTCATGGCTTCCTGGCCCTGTGCTTCTTGTTCGCGATATCGGGCAGACGCGGTTCCTCATGCTCGGCGACATACTGCTTTGCCGCCTCTACAAACCATTCCTTCATGGTCGAGTTCTCGGCCATCAGCGCGGTGTAGAACCGCCGCTTGAGGCTCGGGTCTATCTCTATGACCACCCGTCCGGAATCGCCCTTCATTTAGAACCTTCGCCGAGAGGCTATGTAATGTGATGCGTGTTATGTTACATAGCCTGTTCCAGGCGGGTCGTCAACGGGATTAGCGTCACCGCAGTAGTTCCACCACCCAGCGTATGGCACACCGATCCGGCGGGGGGGGGGCGGAGTCGCGGCAGCGCAGACGCCGCGCCATGAAGGCCCTTGCGGGCGTCTCGCCGTCGAACGGATAGGCCCTGCTGCGGCCGTCCGTGCCGATCCGCCCGGATGTCGCTTCTCCGGCTCATGCCACAAGCCTCGAAATCGTCCAGCCGCTCACGTTATAGCTGCGCCCGATCTCGGCGAGCGTTTCCTCGCCCCGCTCACGGCGGGCGAGGGCTTCCTTCTGTTGGTGCGGGGTGAGCTTGGGTTTGCGTCCGAGCCTCACGCCACGCGCCACGGCGCGGGCGCGGCCTTCGCCCGTGCGGGCGCGGATTAGCTCCCTCTCGAACTCGGCAAGGCCGCCCAGCACGGTCAGCATGAGCCGCCCGTGTGCGGTCGTGGTGTCTGCCCATGTGTCGCCCAGCGAGCGGAATCCGGCCTTGCGCTCGGTGATGGTGGCGAGGGTGTTCAGAAGGTCACGGGTCGAACGGGCGAGCCGGTCGAGCCGCGTCACCATGAGCACGTCGCCGGCGGCGAGCTGGTCGAGGGCGCGGCGAAGCTGGGCGCGGTCGGTCTTGGCTCCGCTCGCGGTCTCGCGGAACACCTTGGCGCAACCGGCCTTGGTCAGTTGCCGCACTTGGGCGTCAACACTCTGGCCGTCCGTCGAGACTCGGGCGTAGCCGTATTTCA
>JAQNCU010000346.1 GCA_029077775.1 Acidocella sp.
TTCTACTGCTGGCGCTCAATCTACCTTTTGCCCTGATCGGCGGGATCGCCGCCATTTGGTTGACAGATTTGCCACTATCTCTTGGCGCGGCAGTGGGTTTTGTCACCTTATTTGGTATTACTTTGCGCAACGCTCTGATGCTGCTTTCGCATTACCGTTATCTGGTTTTGAAAGAAGGTGAAGCTTGGTCTGCCACAACAGCCCGTAAAGGCGCACAAAATCGCGTCGTGCCAATTCTGCTCACCGCACTGGTTACAGCCCTCGGCCTCCTGCCACTGGCCTTCGGCGCGTCCCGGCCCGGCCAGGAGATTGAAGGGCCGATGGCGCTCGTTATTCTTGGCGGGCTTTTGACATCAACTTTGCTTAGTTTAATTATTCTGCCTGGACTCTCGGCCCGTTTCCTTCGAGAAAAGGATTTTGAATCATAAGGTCGATAACAACTTCTAGGCTAATTTAGCCCGCAATAGTCAAATATTGAACCCGGGGTAACCCGGGGTAAAATGCATAAAGCTGGCCCCTGGAGTCTCTTTCCTTTGATCTGAATCGTTTTGGGATTGTATTCATCCGGTGAAGGCCGCGGTTGTGTTTATTCTGGGGCATCTCGATGCATAGCGATGAGATGGCAGAGATTCTCGACGCCGACATCTGAGAAGGCCATGACGCCTTCATCGTTGGGGCCATAGACCCAGATGAGGCCATCTTCGGGCTCCATACCGTTGGCGATATCCCAGAGCCGATCTTCGTCCTCTCCAAGCTCCTGGGCGACGAGGGCTATGGTTTTGACGGCATACACCTTGTTGAGCTGCGAGGTCACGCTGCGTTGGACACGGTTGCGGCCTGGCGGGTGGTCCAATTCCATGGCATCAATTCGTCGAGCCTTTGTGCTGGATGATTGGCGATGCGGGCGAGGACGTCGGCGAGCCACGCCTGCGGGTCGATGCCGTTCATTTTTGCCGTGGTGATCAGGCTGTACATGACCGCGGCGCGCTGACCGCCGCGGTCGGAGCCGGCAAACAGCCAGTTGCGGCGGCCCAGGGCCAGGCTTCGAATGGCCCGTTCCGCGGCGTTGTTGGAGAGACAAATCCGCCCGTCGTTCAGGAAGCGCGTGAAGGAGGGCCAGCGGGTCAGCATGTAATCCATGGCCTTGGCAACGTCGTTATGGCGCGAGAGTTTTACGCGCTCGGCGCGCATCCAGATTTCAAGATCGGCAACCAGCCTGGCGCTGAATTCCTGGCGCGTGGCCAGCCGCTCGGCGGGCAGCTTGCCATTGATTGTCCGCTCGATCTCGAAGATGGCATCGATCCGCTGCACCGCGGCCAGCGCCATCGGCGCAATGAACGCCGGTGCGCGGCCCTGCGCCCTGCGCTTGGCATTCGCCGCGATATCGGCCAGCTCGAAGAATTTCCGCCGCGCATGCGCCCAGCAGGCGGCCTCGACGATCGGCCCGGGCGCGCGGCCAGATTCGTAAAGCTTATTGTAGCCGCTATAAGCATCTGCCTGGAGGATGCCGCTGTAGCGGGCCAGATGCATTTGCGGATGAATGCCGCTGCGATCGCGCGAGTAGTAAAATACCGCGCAAGGTGGCCCGGCACCGCCGAACGGCCGGTCATCACGGACATAGACCCATGTGCGCCCAATATCGGTCTGGCCGCGTGCCAGCACCGGCACGGTGGTGTCATCACCATGCAGGCGCGCGGCCGCGAACACGGCGGCTTCCATGTGCCGGAACACCGGCGCCAGCGCGACGCAGACGGCGCCCACCAGATCGGCCAGGGTCGAGACGCTGAGGGGCACGCCTTCGCGAGCAAATCGTTCGGACTGGCGGTTAAGCGGCTGGTGCTGGCCGAATTTCTCATGCGCGATCATCGCCAGCAGGCTGGGGCCGGCGAAGGCGCGCGGGATGACATGGAAAGGTGCCGGATTTTGGCTGATCGTGTCGCAATCGCGGCAGGTGAATTTTTCCCGAACATATTGCAGCACCTTGTGCTGACGCGGCGTGCTCTCCAACGTCTCGGTCACCGTCTCGCCAAGCTTGGCAAGCCGCTTGCCGCCGCAGCATGTGCAGGCATCGGGCCCCGGCAGGACGATCCGCTCACGCGGCAGATGATCGGGGAAGGGCTGACGCGACGGGCGCTTGCGCGTGGTGCCGGGCGCAGAGGGGACGCCGTTCCTCGCGGCCATCTGCTCGGCATTCAACTCGTCTTCGGTGGCCGTGGCTTCGAGGTCCGCAAGCTCGAATTCCATCTGATCCAGCAGGCGCGCCGTGCGCTCCGCCCGCGGGCCGTAGATGGTGCGCTTTAGCTTCTCGATCTGCAGCTTTAAATGCGCAATATAGGCCACGATATCGGATCGCTCCGCCCGCGCCGCAGCGGCCTCCGCCTTGGCGGAATTGAGCGCCGCAAGCGTCGAACAGACGATGTCCTTCAGGGCATCAATGTCATCCGGCAGGGCGGTGGGATCGATCTCCATGACCAGATAGAATCATAAATCCAAAGCATTCCGCTACAGAATTCTGTCCACCCGCCTTAAAAAATCCAGCTACCCAGCCGCTTGCGGCGCCAGCTTTGTTGCGGATTCCGCCAGTCGATGCCTTCAAGCAAATACCCCATCTGCCCGGGGGTAAGTGCCACGATACCGCCCACGGTCTGCGGCCAGATGAACTTTCCACGGTCCAGACGCTTGGCATATAACGATAGCCCAACGCCGTCATGCCAGAGGGCCTTGAGTAGCGAGCCGCTGCGGCCGCGAAAGAGGTAAACGTCGCCCGCGAAAGGGTCACGCCCAAGCCCTTCCTGGACCTGCAACGCCAGGCCGCGCATGCCACGGCGCATATCGGTATGGCCGGACGCCAACCACAGCCTCCGCGACAATGCGAAGCTTCTCCTCCAACCGCCGCCGGCGCCGGCGCTCCACCCCAGATAAAATCTCCATCCCAAACCGTCCTGTGCTCATAATGACGCTCATACAAGCGTCGTTATGAGCGCTCACAACGATGCCGCGGCAGGCGGTTCAGACCGGATGGATACTTGGGATTCCGGCGCGGCTGAAAATCTGTTGGGGTGGACGGCCCAACGGCATCTTGTGCCACAGTTGAGTTGTTCAAATCCAACGAGAGGGCCGCCCGAATGGAATTTAAGCGCATTGCGATTGATACGTCCAAGCATGTTTTCATGATCCACGGTGTGGATGAGCAGGAGCGGCCGGTGCTGCGGCGGGAGCTCAAGCGTGGCCAGGTTGAGGCCTTTTTCAGCAAGCTGGCGGGAACGGAAGTGGTTTTGGAGGCTTGCGGTGGATCGCACCACTGGGGTCAGATGTTTGAGAAGATGGGCCACGATGTCCGGCTGAGTGTAAGCGATGCTTTGCGGCCCTATGATTTAGCTTTGACTTTTGCGTCAGGGTGTAGCTGTCGGTTTCCAGCACCATGGCATAAGTTCATCGATTTTTGCCTGGGGCCATCCATT
>JAQNCU010000347.1 GCA_029077775.1 Acidocella sp.
CCGTCGCCAGAATTGCGCCAGTTGCCGTCGCAAGGCCGCTATCGGCAAAGACGGTTGGCGCAAAATAGATGACCGTGTTGATGCCGGTGATTTGTTGAAAAATCGCAAGGCCGACACCGACCAGCAGTGGCATGCGTACCCGGACACCAAATACCGCAGCCCAGCCGCTATTAACGCCCGGCTTCTTGCTGATATCCCGGCGAAGCGCCTCAAATTCTTGTGTGGGGTCCGTACCGGGACGCAGCCGGCGGAGCGCTGACTCCGCCGCATCCGTCTTGCCGTGGCCCAAGAGCCAACGGGGGCTTTCTGGCAAAACCAGCATGCCAGCAAAGAGCAGCCCTCCAGGAACGATGGCGACGCCTAACATTACCCGCCAGATCAAGCCACCACCATAACCCGACCCATGACCGAAATAGGCTACCGCAAAATCGACCACATATGATAAGAACAGGCCAAGTGTGATGAAAAGCTGGTTTAGCGTCACGACTGCCCCGCGCCGCTCAGCGGGGGCTATTTCAGAGAGATAGAGGGGCGTGAGCATGGACGCGACTCCGATCGCCAGCCCCAGAATCAAACGGCCGGCAACAAGCGCCTCGAAACTCCAAGCCGCCGCACAAAGCAGCGCTCCACCCACGAAGACCAGAGCGGTCACCAACAAGACGATACGGCGCCCGAACCGGTCCGTGATGGGGCCGATGATAGCGGCGCCTATGGCGGCACCAGCCAGTGTCACTGCAACCACAAGACCCTGCAGGCTGTTCGAAAGCTGGAAACTCTGACGGATATAAAGGAGGGCACCCGAGATCACCCCCGTATCGTAGCCGAACAGGAGACCGCCCAAACCGGCGACGATCGTTACCGCCTTGAATCCGCTTGTACCGCTCATAGCCGCTTCCCCTGTATGTTAGCTTATTGTATTGTAGTTATGAAACGGCCATTCGGGCGCCGCGTCAAATATTCTCGGTGAACACCAGCGTTAGCCTCCCCTGAAAGAATGGGGTGGGGCTGATCGCCGATGAGTTCGGGCTGCAAGGCTGGTTCTGGGGCGGCATCGGCGCGTTGAACGATAATTTCGGCGCGCTGGGGTATATCATCATCGGCATTTTCGCACTCAGCTGGCTGGTCTCGACGCTGGTTTACAAGTTCAAACGTTACGATGAAATCGAGATCGTGGAGTAGAGGTCGCTATAATGCGGGGTGCTGAACCAGGCATCCTGGCGTGGATAAGTTGGGGGTAATTGGTAGCCCTCGGCCGATCTGCGGCATGGCCAAGCCACCCTATGTCTGGCTTGGGCCGGAAGCGACCCGACCGCTTGCGGACGACAAATTTAGGTAAGCTGCCATTGGCGGACGCCGGCCATACTGGCAGGAGGCGACCCAAAATAGACGCTTGTCATACCCTCGGTACAATTCCAATAGCCGCCTTTCTTAGAAATTTTGACAGCCAAATTTTTTAGATTTTCGGCTGGTTTAGTTTTAACGATTTAGCCTGTCCAAAGTTCGGACTCGGAATGCACTGATGGATTACCCTCTATTTTGCCTCTGATAGTTTCGTACTCTTCACCACCTGACCAGAGCCTAATCGACTGGGTAATAATTTGATCGTCCTTGCTGATTTCAATCACCGTGTATGTGCCAAAATTGAATGTAGGCAGGCCAGGAACCTCTACCTTAAATTCCGAAATTTTTTTCCGAATGATGCTTCTGGCCAAATCCAAGGCTGAGACATTTACAAACCTTGTTTCACCGGTCTTTGTATCCTTGAATCCATGGGCATGACCGAATAGGTGCATACCAAGACTAGGCATGATTTTCTGTATCTTAAATGTTCTGGCATGGCTTACAAATATCGCATTCTTTTCTGCCATACCGGTCTCTTTCAATAGATCGGAAACCCGCACGATATTTCGGTCGAATACAGTTCGTCGCCGAGCAGTGATAAGATCTTGGTACTTTATCCAAGGCCTAGTCCGATGCAGTCGTTCCCGCTGTTGTGAGGGCCGACTGACGTTAAATCCATATTTGATAGAAAATTCAGCAGCAGCAATTGCTAACTCCGTATCTTTGGCCTCCAGGTCTTTGTATTTAGCAATAAGAGGCCCGAATTCATCCCAGACTTGGTTGGCGATCTGGTTGCACCCCCAGTCAATATCTACGCCACTATATCCAACGACGCACCGTTTATCGATAACCGTGGGGCCGTTATGAATATGGATCGCTGGGGCTCGAATAGAGCCATCATATCCAGACATCGTATCGTGATTGCCGACGACATAGAGAACGGGACATTCAAACGTCAGGGAAATCCTTAGAATTTCAGCTGCATTATTTTGGCCCATATCGCCTGCAATAATGATCGCATCAAACCTATTACTCTCCAAAAATCGCAGCCTTCTGACAGCCTCTACATCATCATGTATGTCAGAAAATGATAGAATTCTCACAGAAAACCCTTGAACTGCTGTGATGTTTGCGCGCACTTTGGTCTGTGAAATTTTATCGCAATATAGTATTTAAGCAATCATCTTGTTCAATTTTATAGTCTGCTTTACCGGCTGAAACGCTCGTAAGCAGACTGTCCGCAATCCCCAAGCTGGTCGGCCAGGGGAACGATCATGAGTGTCGGCTTTGGAGCATGCCCTCTGGATGGATGGGCGACTGGGAAGGGTACGAAGCGGACATGGGGGCTGCTATCTCAATCCCCACCCCTACCGCCGCAAAATATAGATATCCATGATCCACCCGTGTTGCGCCCTGGCGGCGGCGCGTATTTGCCGTATCTCCGGGCCGGTTTCGGCGAGCGGGCCGGAGCGGATCATCTGCCTTTCCATGCCCAAATAAGCGCCCCACCAGATGCTTACCCCCTCTGGCGCCAGCACCTCGAACGCGCATCCGGCATCCAGCATCACCACCAGCGTATCCACGCCCTGGGGCCAGCCCTGTTCGCGCAGCAACCGCCCGGTTGTCACCAGAAAAGGTTGGCCGATCTCGTTCAGCACCATGGCGTGGGCGGCGGTAAGCCCCTGGATGGCGGTGATGCCGGGGATCACCCTCACCGCCACCTCCAGCCTTGCCGCAATGCGCAAGGTGCTGTCGTAAAGCAAGGGATCGCCCCATACCAGCAATGCTGCCTCGCCGCCGCCTGGCAGTTCCAGGTTTAAAATTTCTTGCCAGCATGTGGCGATTTCATCGTGCCATTCATCAACTCCGGCGCGGTAATCCGGGTTTCCGGCATCGCGCACCGGCAGGTCGAATTCCACCAGCTTCGTGCTCGGGTTGGTCAGAACATCGGCGCAGAGCCGCCGCCTGAGGTCCACCAGCTCGCCCTTCTCCACGCTCTTGCGCGGGATCAGGATGAGTGCGGCTTCGTTGATGGCTTTCACGGCCTCCAATGTCAGATGCTCCGGGTTGCCGGTGCCGATGCCGATAAGGCTGATTCG
>JAQNCU010000348.1 GCA_029077775.1 Acidocella sp.
GCGATGTGGTCGATGCTGGGAGCACTTCCTGTGGATGTGCTGGCGCATGAGAGCTTCTCGGAAGCCTGGGCGACCGATGTGGTGAAACAATTGAAACTCCCCGATGCGCGGGTGATCGCGGCGGATTATGGCGCGCTGCCGGATGTGCGTCAGATCGATTTTGGCCATGATGTGGTGCTGGCGTGGAATGGCACGACCTCTGGCGTGCGCTTCCCCGATGGCGGGTTTATTCCGGCGGACCGCGCCGGGCTGGTGTTTGCCGATGCGACATCCGCCGCGTTTGCCATGGACATGCCGTGGGACAAATTAGATGTGGTGACCTGGAGCTGGCAGAAGGTGCTTGGTGGGGAGGCCGGGCATGGGATGCTGGCACTCGGGCCGCGCGCGGTGGCGCGGCTGCTGAGCCACAAGCCCGCCTGGCCGTTGCCGAAGATTTTCCGGCTGACCAGCGGGGGTAAGCTGATCGAGGGGATATTTGCCGGCGAGACGATCAACACGCCCTCGATGCTCTGCGTCGAGGACGCGCTGGATGGCTTGCGCTGGGCGGCACAGATCGGTGGCTTGCCGGGTTTGATCGGCCGGGCGGAGGCGAATCTCGCGGCGATTGCAGGCTGGGTTGCGGGCAATGAGCGGGTGCGGTTTTTGGCGCGGGAGGCCGCCACGCGGTCATGTACCTCGATCTGCCTGGTGATCAGCGCGCCGTGGTTTGTGGCGCTGGATGCCGAGGCGCGGGCACGCGCGGCCAAAGCGGTGGTGAGCGTGTTGGAGACCGAGGGCGTGGCACTGGATGCCGGGGCGTACCGGGATGCGCCGCCGGGGTTGCGGATCTGGGGCGGGGCGACGGTGGAGACCGCCGATATCGAGGCATTATTGCCCTGGATCGACCATGCGATCGACAGCGTAGCCCCCGATTTTAAATCATAAAAATTTTTGCGCGCCTTTTATAAAAAGCGCCGCCTTTTTTGGAGTTAACGAATGCCCAAAGTCCTCATCAGCGACAAATTATCCCCCGCCGCGATCGAGATTTTTAAATCCCGCGGGATCGAGGTGGATGTGAAAACCGGGCTCTCGCCGGCGGAATTACGCGCGATCATCGGTGAGTATGATGGGCTGGCGATCCGCTCGGCCACCAAGGTGACGCGCGAGGTGCTGGAGGTGGCGACGCGGTTGAAGGTGGTGGGCCGGGCGGGCATCGGTGTGGATAATGTCGATGTGAAATCGGCCACCAGCCGGGGCGTGGTGGTGATGAACACGCCGTTCGGCAATGCCATCACCACCGCGGAGCACGCGATTGCGCTGATGTTCGCGCTGGCCCGGCAATTGCCGGAGGCGAGTGCCTCGACCAAGGCGGGCAAGTGGGAGAAGAACCGCTTTATGGGCGTGGAGCTGACCGCGAAGGTTTTGGGGCTGATCGGCTGCGGGAATATCGGCTCGATCGTGGCCGACCGGGCGGTGGGGTTGAAGATGAAGGTGCTCGCCTATGACCCGTATTTGACCGAGGCGCGGGCGGTGCAGTTGGGTGTGGAGAAGGCGGAGTTGGACCAGGTGCTGGCGAAGGCGGATTTTATCACCATCCACACGCCGTTGATCGATGCGACGCGGAATATTTTATCAGGCGAGGCGCTGGCCAAGACCAAAAAGGGCGTGCGGATTGTGAACTGCGCGCGCGGCGGGCTGCTGGATGAGGCGGCGTTGTACGAGGCGCTGGTGAGCGGCCATGTGGCCGGGGCGGCTTTGGATGTGTTTGAGACCGAGCCCGCGACCGACAGCCCCTTATTCGCGCTGGAAAACGTGATCGCGACGCCGCATCTGGGGGCCGCGACGGCGGAGGCGCAGGAGAACGTGGCGTTGCAGGTGGCTGAGCAGATCAGCGATTTTCTGCTCACGGGGTCGGTGAGCAACGCGCTGAACATGCCGAGCGTGAGCGCCGAGGAGGCGCCGCGTCTGCGGCCTTATATGGAGTTGAGCCGCTTGCTGGGCGGGTTTGCCGGGCAGCTGACGCAGGCGCGCGATGGCGTGATCAAGCGCGTGCTGATCGAGTATGAGGGGGCGGCAGCACCGCTGAACCACAAACCGCTCTCCGCCGCGGCGCTGGCTGGGCTGCTGGGGCCCGTGATGGAAGGGGTGAACATGGTCTCAGCCCCGGTATTCGCGCGCGACCATGGCATCGAGGTCTCCGAGGCGGTGCATGACCGGGTGGGGGATTACCAGAGCCTGGTGCGCATTACGGTGGCGACCGACACCCAAATTCGCGCCGTGGCGGGCACGTTGATCGGCAATGGGCGGCCTCGTTTGGTGGAGATCAAGGGCATCAAGGTAGAGGCCGATTTCGCGCGGAACATGCTGTATGTGACGAATAAGGACAAGCCGGGCTTCATCGGCCGCTTCGGCATGATCCTGGCGGATGCCGGGGTGAACATCGCAACCTTCCATCTGGGCCGCGCGGCGGCGGGGCAGGATGCGATCTGCCTGGTCTCGACCGATGGCGACACGCCCGATGCGGTGCTGGCCACTGTGCGGGCCTTGCCGCTGGTGATGCAGGCGACGACGCTGGCGTTTTAGAGCGCGATGATCGTTAGGAAAACTGTCCTGTGATCGTATCCAAGTTTTGCGTAGCTGGATTAGAAGCGACTTTTTAAATTTGAAGTTCGGTTTCTAATGAACCCGGGCACATTACAAACGGTGATGGCGACATGGTTGATGGTGTTCTGAGTGCTCGCTCTATAAATCCTGCGTTCGATGTAAATTGGCTTTGTCTCTATCTCGTCTTTTTTTTTGTACCCGTCATTGAACTGACGGGTATTTATACGGGCGTCACATCGTCTATTCCTGTTGCTGTTTCTGTGGCTATTGAGATTTTTGCGATTTTATTGACGATGTCCGGATGTGTATATTTTGTTTTTGTATCGAACTTTAGAGCACAATTATATTCCTGCGCGTACTTTTTAAGCTCTATCTTTTGGATAGTTTATGCCGCCCGATCAAACCAACTAATGGGTAATTTTTCTTCGCAATTTTTGGTATCTGTAATGTCGATGATAGCTTTGGCCATCATCGTCGATCGTTTAGCGAGAACGTCGGCCAAATACAAAAACCTTCATTCATTTGTGGCCGGTGCAGGAGCGCTTCTTTTGGGAGCCCTTGGCGTCCATGGCATGTTGTCGCTGACCATTCATGAATTACCCTATGTATGTGATCCCATTCTGTATAAATTTGAACATATACTTTGTGTTAGCGATGTTGATTTATTTGTATATTTATACTCAACAAAAATATTCGGATATATAGCGTACCAGATATATAGTTATCTGAATGTTTTCATCATTTTGGCGGCTGCCTCTGAGTTCATTTATTCACCGAAACGAGATCGGGCGGCCTTGTTCTTGCGTTTTTTTGCTGTTGCCGGTCTTGGCTA
>JAQNCU010000349.1 GCA_029077775.1 Acidocella sp.
TTAGTGACCAGCGCGATGAGTGCGGTGGGTTCGGCCCCCGCTTCGGCCGAACCAGCAGCTTGTGGGGCGGCGGCGATGTGCCGGGCGAGCAGGAATGCCAGTTCGGTCACGAGGCCAGCGATTTCAGCCTCATGCGCGGCCAGCGGTGCGGCGAGTTGCGCGCAGGTGGCGGTGAGGATGTTCGCGGCGCGCGTGAGCGATTCGAGCCCGGGTGCGGCGGCGGCGCGTGCCGCAGCCTCACCCAAAGCGCGGCCTTCGGCCTCGGCCTTTTCACGCAGGCGCGCGACCTCCTGGCGGACACGGCGCGCGATCTCGGCATCCTGGGCGGCGATGGTGGCAACGTCCTGCGCCAGGACCGACTGGATAAAATTACTGGCGCCGTGACGTGGGACAGTAACAAAGCTCATGGTTCGGCCTCGGCGTTCTGGTTTTGCCGCGCCCGTTCGACCAAGGCGCCGCAGACCGCGAGCAGCGGGCCGAGAAACGCCAAGGTTGCCCGCACCAAAATGAATGTGGTGACCATACCCAGGACCCAGACCCCGACGCTGCCGATGGTGAATGCGGGCGGTTCATGCTGTGCCGCCCAGCCCAGGGCGAGCGCCAGGGTCAACAGGCCGGGGCGCAGCAATGTGCGGGGTTTAGCGCGTGATTTTGCCATAAGCGTTCCCTTAAGACCCCGCTGGCTCTGGTGCGTGGACCACGATGGTGACACGGCGGTTTTTGGCGCGGCCGGCATCGGTCGTGTTCGGCGCGATGGGGGCGAATTGCCCAAAACCTTCTGCCGCCATTTTTGATCCGGGAACCCCGTCACCGATGAATAACTGTACGACACTGACGGCGCGCTCAGCCGATAACGACCAGTTGGAGGGGAATTGCGCGTTTGAGATCGGCTGGTCGTCGGTAAATCCCTGGACGACGATGCGGAACGGGTCTGGCAGCTTGAGCAGTGCGCCCGCAACCTGTTTGAGAAGCGTGACGACATCGGGTTTGAGCGACGCCTGGCCGGAGGGAAACAAAACCGAGGCATCAAGCTGGATGGTGAGCGTGAGGGGCGTGCCTGTCATGGAGACCTGCTGGCGCGCGATCATGGGATGCAAAAGGATGTTCAATTGTTGCTTAAGCTGTGCCAGAGACTGGATGTTGGCCGCCATCTGATGCGCCATCCGTTGCGGTATTTTTGAATTGGCGCTGGCGGGTGCCTCGATGGGGTGGGGGATTGGCGAGGGTTGGTGCGACATTACACCTTTTGAGGCTGAGCTGGCTGTGACAACAGAAGGCGGCGTGCCGACAAAGGCTTTCACGAAGCTCGCTGCGACCTGGTCTTGCTTGTGTTTATCATGTGACGAGGACGCATAGAGCACGACGAACGTCGCCAGCAGCAGGGTCAGAAGATCGGCATAGGAGATGACCCAGCGTTCATGGTTGGGCGGTTTTTCAGGCTTTTTTGCCATGATCGGGTTTGCGGGTTGGGCATTTTTGGATTTTGACATGGTTCAGGCCACCTGTGCCGCGCCTGCGGGTTCGTCATCGGCAACCGGCTCGGGTTTGGGCTTGCCTTTGGCATCGAGAAAGCTTTGTAAATTCTGGCGGATGATCAGCCCGGGTTTGCCCGCCGCGAGCAGGATGAAACCCTGGATGACGACATTGCGCTCGCGTTCCATCTCCTCGGCCAGATGTTTGAAGCGCGTGCCGAGCGGTAGAAAGATTAAATTGGCGGCACCAACGCCGTAAATCGTGGCAACGAAGGCGGTCGCGATGCCCGCACCCAGCTCCTCCGGGTGGTTCAGACGCATCATGACATGGATCAGCCCCAGCACCGCGCCCATCACGCCGATGGTCGGCGTGTAGCCGCCCGCGGCCTCCCAGACCGAGGCCGGGATGTGTTGCGCGCGGCCTGTGTTCTCGGAGAGGATATGCAGCACAGCGGGCAGGTCTTCCGGGGGGGTGTTATCCACGATCATCTGCAGCCCTTGGCGGAGGAAAGGATCGGCGACGTCTTGCACCGCAGGCTCCAGCGCCAGGGTGCCCTGGCTGCGGGCCAGCGCCGACCATTCCGCCACCTGTTCGATGAACACATTCAGATCGGTTTTTGGCGCTTTGACCAGCCAGGCGAAGGCTTTCACGCTCGCGATGATGGGGCCAACGCCGAACTGGGTCATCAGCGCCGCGAAGGTACCGCCAAGCACGATGATAACAGCTGTCAGGCTCATGAGCGAGGATAAGGGATCGCCGTCCGACAGGGCACCACCGATGATGACGGCAAAGCCCGCGAGCAGGCCGAGAAGATTGGTCATCGGACGAGGTCTCCCTTATGGGCCGCGTTGAGCGCGATGGCGAGGCTGAGCAGAGCGCGCTTGCGGATGCGCGACGCGTAGCCTTCGCTTATGTTCAAGATCGCGGCGATTTCCCGGTTGTTCATGTCGTCGTAAAAATGCAGGGCCAGCACGCGGAATTCGAGCGGCGGGAGATGCTTCAGCGCGGCGGTCAGATGGCCGCGGTTATCGGCGCGCTGCAGCAAGGCGAGCGGGTCGTCGGGCGACGTGCCGTTGGCAAAGGCGGCGGTATCGACCGCGTCGGTGTCGAATATAGACTCGCCGCGCCGCAGGGCGCCGTCGCGCCGCATGCCATCGATCATGGCACCCCGGATGCGGCGCGCGGCGAAAGCCTGAAAGCTCACGCCATGCGAGGCATCGAAGCGATTTACCGCCTCCAGCATGCCGATCGCGCCCCATTGCAGCAATTCATCAAGATCGGCCCAGGGCATGCGGATTTTCAGCAGCAGGGCGATGCGCTTGATCCAGCCGCCATAAAGCACGGTCAGCGAGGGCTGGCCCGCGCCGAGGGAGAGTTCCTCAGACATGGGCTTTGACCATCCCGGCATTCAAGGTGGCGGCTGCGCCCGGTGTGGGCTCAGCTGTATGGACGACCTGAAGTGGCAGGGTCTCGGGGATTTCCTCCAGCGCCAGCACGGGCATCAGCCCGCCGATGGCGCGCGCCACCGCGCGGCGGATGGCGGCCTGAACCACCAGAACGGGTTTGATGCCCCGGGCGCGCATCGCCCGGGATGACGCCATCGCCGCCTGGCGGAGATGATTCGCGGTTTCAGCCTCGATCTCGGGGCCAATCCCGCTCTCGCGTCCGGTGCGGACGGATTTGGCGGCCAGTTCTTCCAGAGCCGGGGGCAGCACCGCCACCCGCAGGCTGGGCTCGCTCCCCGCCGCCTGGGTCGCGATGAACCGGCCAAGCCGCAGGCGCACGGCGGCGAGCAGCTTTTCGACATCCCTGACCTGACCGTCCCGCCCCGGGCCATCGGCGGTTTCCACCAGGGCTTCGGCGATCCGTTCAAAGTCGCGGACAGGCACTTCCTCCGACAGGAGCCCCTGCAGCACCTGGCGGATCAGGCCAGGGATGTCG
>JAQNCU010000018.1 GCA_029077775.1 Acidocella sp.
GGAATGATGGTGGCTTTATGCACCGGGTCGCATTCCGGCAGGGTGATCGAGCAGATCGCATGCCCGCCTTCATGATAGGCGGTCATTTTTTTCTCATCATCGCTCATGACCAGGCTGCGGCGCTCCGCCCCCATCATGACCTTGTCCTTGGCATGCTCGAACTCAGCCATGGCGACCACGCGCTTGCCGATGCGCGCGGCGAGCAAGGCGGCCTCGTTCACCAGATTGGCGAGATCAGCGCCGGAGAAGCCCGGGGTGCCGCGCGCGATGGTTTTGGCGTCCACATCCGAGGCCAGAGGCACTTTGCGCATATGGACTTTGAGGATTTTTTCACGGCCCAGAACGTCGGGGTTGGGCACCACGACCTGACGGTCGAAGCGGCCCGGGCGCAGCAAAGCGGGGTCGAGCACGTCCGGGCGGTTGGTGGCGGCGATCAGGATCACGCCCTCATTGCTCTCGAACCCGTCCATCTCGACCAGCATCTGGTTGAGGGTCTGTTCACGCTCATCATTGCCGCCGCCGAGGCCGGCACCGCGATGGCGACCAACCGCGTCGATTTCATCGATGAAGATGATGCAGGGCGCGTTCTTTTTGCCTTGCTCGAACATGTCGCGGACGCGGGACGCGCCGACGCCGACGAACATCTCAACGAAGTCAGAACCGGAGATGGTGAAGAACGGCACGTTGGCCTCCCCCGCGATGGCGCGGGCGAGCAGCGTTTTGCCGGTGCCGGGCGGGCCGACGAGCAGGCAGCCTTTGGGGATTTTGCCACCGAGGCGCTGGAATTTCTGCGGGTCGCGCAGGAACTCAACGATTTCCTGCAACTCGCCTTTGGCTTCATCGATCCCGGCGACATCCTCGAAGGTGATCCGGCCCTGTTTTTCGGTCAGCAGGCGCGCGCGGCTTTTACCGAAGCCCATGGCACGGCCGCCGCCTGATTGCATCTGGCGCATGAAGAAGATCCACACCCCGATGAGCAGCAGCATTGGCGCCCAGGAGATGAGGATTTTGAGGATTGGGTTCATGCCATCGCCCTGCGGCTTGGCATCGACATGCACATTCGCGGCCAGCAGCTTCGGCACCAGATTAGGGTCGGTCGGCGCGTAGGTGTCGAAGGTTTTGCCGTCTTTGGTGGTGCCAGAGACGTCGTGCCCGGCGATGGTGACATCCTGAACCTGCCCGTTGGTCACATCGGTCAGGAAGCTTGAATACGCGACGGACGTGGCGGTGGGGGTGGCGCTCGACGGTTGGAAGACGTTGAACAGCACGACCAGAAACAGGGCAACAACCACCCAGAGCGCGATATTACGACCAAGATTATTCATCTAGCCTTGTCCAGTTCTCTCAAAAAAAGCCGTCACGGGACTGTGGCGGAGGGTTTCTTAATATCAGATAGGCATATTGTACCGGTTTCCTATCCCAGCACAAATAAATCGGCTTCACGTCATAAATGAGGCGCTGGAGAGCGGTTGGGGTGGCATAAATTGCGTGGCGACGGGGAAAGAGACCTCGCCATTCGGGCCGCGCAGGCAGGGCATGGCGCGCAGCACCGCCGAGGGCAGGCCGCAATGCCCCCGGAACTGCCTTGCATCGGTGCCCAACGCGCCGAAGCGCCAGCCCGGCGGGGCGCTTTGCGCGAGGCGGAACCGGCGGTCCCAGATGGCGCCAGAGGTGGCGGCGATGTCCGGGCGGCAGGAGGCTAGTTCGCGTACCAGCAGCCAGCCGGTGCCCCGCCGCTGAGCGGCTAGACCATCGTGCCGCTGAGCGGCCAAAACATCCAGCCGCCCGGCTTGCATGAGCCGCACACCGCCGAGCGTGGCCGGGCGCAGTTCCATGCAGAGCGATGCGATGCTGCGCGATGCGGGCGCGTAATCAGCGCCGCCGATGGTGCGCAGGAGCGCGCCCAGCGCAGCCGGTGGGGCGAAGTTGACGTGGATGAGCGCGAAGCCCTCGGGCCGGATGGTGGTGTGCCGGGCGAGAAACGTCGCCGTCTCATGCGCGGAACGCTCCCCCTGGGTGGGTGCACGTGGCGGGACACCGGCGAGGCGCAGGCGCGCACGCTCAAAACGGGGGTCGAGGTTGGAAGGGTCCTCGACCCAGGTGACTCCGTGCTGGCGGAGATAGGCGCGCAATGTGGCGGGCGACTCGGCCAGCAGCGGGCGCAATAATACGATCGCGGCGCGGGCACTGAAGGTGGCGATGCCCGCAGCACCGCCGGGGCCGCGCAGGGCGCGCATGGCCAGGGTTTCGGCCTGGTCGGCGGCATGGTGGCCGAGGACGAGGTGCAGGCACCCGGAGGCCGAAGCCGCCGCGCCCAGCGCCCCATGCCGCGCCCGGCGCGCTTGTGCCTGGAGGCCAGCGCCGGTGGGCAGGCCCGATAATGTCAGGACGCGGCTGGGTATGTGGCGCTGGCTGAGGCTTTGGGCGGTTGTGGCGGCGTCCGTGGCTGAGGCGGGGCGCAACCCGTGATCGACGATGAACGCGCGCACATGCCCGCCGCGCTGGCGCGCCCAATGATCCGCGAGCAGACATGCCGCCATGCTATCCGCCCCGCCGGAGACCGCGACCGCGATAACAGGGCGGTTTGGATAGGGGCCAAGCCTGTCCATGGCGATGGCGAAGCGGGTGGTAAGGGCAGCGGCGAGGGCCGCGCCGGGCCCAGGCGTTTCGGCAAGGGTCAGGAACAATGCGCGCGTTGGCTGACCGCGGCGATGCGCGGTGCCAGGCCCGCTGGCGGCGTGGGGAACTGGCTGTTCAGCGACGAGATGGTGTCGCAGGCGGCTTCATTCTGGTTGATGGCGGCGAGCGAACTGGCCAGCCCGAGCAGCGATGGCGCGGCCTCGGCCCCCGTGCGGTTGCGGTTATAGGCATCGTCATAGGCGATGGCGGCGTCTTGTGGTTTGCCGTCAGCCGCCAGGGCTTGCGCCAGGATGTATTGCGCCCGGTAGGCCTCAGGCGCGGTTTTGTCGGTGCTGAGCAGGCTGCGAGCGGCGGCTTCAGCGGCGGGGAAATGATGTTTGTCGTAATCGTCCTGCGCGGCCAGTAGCAGGGCGTGTGGCGTGGTTGATGCCGTAGCTTGCGGGGCCGCCGGGGGGGCTGCGGGTTCGGCTGGCGCGGCGGGTTGGGTGGCGGCCGTGGCACCGCCATTGGTCATCTGGAATTTCAGATCGCCGATCTCTTTCTCGGTGGCGTCGTGCTGGGTGTTCACCTGATTCTGCAACGTGTCGATCTGCCCGTTGAGCTGCTGGACTTGGGATTGAAGCTGACCCACCTGGTTGAGCAGGCTTGCCACCATGCCGCCAGCCGGGGGGGTGGCATTGTTGCTCGCGGGCGGCGGGTTGGCAGCACCACCCAAAGATGACCCGCCGCCGCCGGAATTGGATTGGAGCTGCTGGACCTGTTGTTGCAGTTGCAAAATCTGGTTCTCAAGGGCGATGCCCTCCTGGCTTTGGATGACAGGTTGGGCGAAGGCGGACCCGGCTAGCAGCGACAACGCGAGAGCAGCGGGGGCAATGGCAGCATGGCGCATGAAACATTTATCCTGACGACAGAATTAACCTGCCTCGGGATATAGAGGTTCGCGCCCCAAAACAAAACCGGCGGCCTCTTTGTAGATGCCGCCGGCCCGACCGTTTACCCCGCCGAAGCAGGGATCATACAAAATTTAGTGGCAGTTCTGGGGGTTGTCGCCCTGAACCGAGGTGATTGCGTTACGGTTCTGCTGGTACGACGCAGAGTCGTTACCGGCGGCGACCGGGCAGTTTTTACCATACGAGATGGTCTGGATGCGCGAGGCGGCGACGCCCTGGGCGACCAGATAATCACGCGCCGCATCGGCACGCTTGTTGCCGAGCGCCAAGTTGTAGGTCTCAGTGCCACGCTCATCGGCGTTACCAGCAACCAGCACGTTCACGGATGGGTATTTGGCGAGCCAGGCGGCCTGGCGACCGAGCGTGGCGTCAGCGTCCGAGCTGAGGGTCGATTTGTTGAAGTCGAAGAACACGCGATCACCGACATTGGCGACGAGATCCTGCTCGCTGCCCGGAGCGGCGCCTGCGGTCTGCATGCCAGCGCCCGAATTGGAGGTGGTGGCGGTGGGGGGGGTGGAGCAGGCTGCCAGCAGGGCAAGGCCGGCGAAAGCGCCCAGTGCTTTGAATTTCATAGGTAAACCGTTCCCTGTCGGTGAATGGGTGAGCGAAAAATAATTTAGGCTTTTGGTTGCGTAGACGAATAATCGCGCTTCCTGATTGGGCCATACATTGGCCTACGGCAAAGGGTCAAGCGTTAGTATGATGTATTTCTCATGATACGGGCCTGATCAGGGTTCTGAACGCATTTTAATCTGTTGCTGTTGAGAATTTGTAACACCCGGATACGGGGGAGTGATCGGCGCGCTGACATGTGGCGTCTCCGCCGCTGGTGCTTTGGCGTCTCCGCCGCTGGTGCTTTGGCGTCTCCGCCGCTTGTGCTTTGGCGTCTCCGCCGCTTGACTTTTAATCGGCAAAAATGTCTGCCCTGCACGCTGGAATGATAAGGGTGCGGATGGTGGCGGAAGACCTTGAGATGAGTTTGGCGGCTTCATTGGCGGCGATGGCGTCGCTGGATGCGGCGGGGCTTGAGGATGTTCGGCTGCAATGGCTGGGCAAGGCCGGGATTTTGACCGGCAGGCTGAAAGCCCTGGGCGCGATGACGCCGGAGGCGCGCAAGGCCGAGGGCGCGGCGCTGAATGACTGTAAGGAGCGGCTGAACCAGGCTTTGTCGGCGCGGCGCGCGGCTTTGGATGAGGAGGCGCTGGCGGCCAGGCTTGAGCGCGAGCGGATCGACGTGACTGCCCCTGCCCGCCCCGAGCCTGTGGGCGCGATCCATCCGATCAGCCGGACGCTGGAGGAGATCACCGCGATTTTTGGGGCCATGGGGTTCACGGTGAAAGAGGGGCCGGATATCGAGGATGACTGGCATGCGTTCGGCGCGCTGAACATCCCCGGCCACCACCCGGCGCGCGCCATGATGGATACATTCTATCTGAACGCCAGCTTGGGCAACCGCCCGGCTTTGCTGCGCCCGCATACATCGTCGGTGCAGGTGCGCACCATGCTGACGCAGGCGCCGCCGATACGGATTATCGTGCCGGGGCGGACCTATCGCTCGGACCATGACGCCACGCATTCGCCGATGTTCCACCAGACCGAGGGGCTGGTGATCGGGCGGGATATCACGCTTGGGCACCTGAAAGGGTGCCTGATCGACTTTTTGCGGATGTTTTTTGGTAACCCGGCGCTGCCCGTGCGCTTCCGCGCCAGCTATTTTCCGTTCACCGAGCCCTCGATGGAGGTCGATATCGGGTGGAACCGTAAAACGGGCGAGATCGGCAAGGGCGGGGACTGGCTGGAGATTCTGGGCTCGGGCATGGTACACCCGAATGTGCTGGCCAATTGCGGGATCGATCCGCGGGAATTCCAGGGCTTTGCGTTCGGGGTGGGGATCGAGCGGATCACCATGCTGAAGCACGGGATTGCGGATTTGCGGCTGTTTTATGAAAGCGATGTGCGCTGGCTGCGCCATTACGGGGCAGCACCCTTATCCCCCGCCATGCTGCATGAGGGGGTATAGGCCATGAAATTCACCCTTTCATGGCTGAAAACCTGGCTGGAGACCGGGGCCTCGCTGGGCCAGATTACCGAGACGTTGTCGGCCATCGGGCTGGAGGTGGAGGCGGTTACCGACCGGGGGGCGGCGCTGGCGGCGTTCGTGATCGCCGAAGTGGTGGAGGCCCTGCCCCACCCCAATGCCGACCGCCTGCGCGCCTGCACGGTGAATGCCGGGGGCGGGCATGTCTCAGTGGTGTGTGGCGCGCCGAATGCGCGCGCCGGTATGCGCGCGGTTTTCGCCCCGCCGGGCGCGTATATTCCGGGCAGCGGGATCACGCTGAAGACCGGCGAGATACGGGGCGTGAAATCCGAGGGGATGCTGGTGAGCTTCCGCGAGCTTGGCCTGGGTGACGAGCATGACGGGATTATAGAACTGCCGAATGATGCGCCCATTGGCACGGCCTATGCCGCCTGGGCCGGGCTGGATGACCCGGTGATCGAGGTCTCGGTGACGCCAAACCGGGGCGATGCGCTCTCAGTGCGGGGGATCGCGCGGGATCTGGCGGCGGCGGGGCTGGGCACGTTGCGGGGCTTTGCGCCACCGCCGATAACCGGTGAGGGGGCGGCCAGCGTGGTGTGGGATAACCAGTTTGAGGCGGCGTGCCCCTGGGTGTTGGGGCGCAGCATCAGTGGCGTGAAAAATGGTCCGAGCCCGGAATGGCTGAAAACGCGGCTGGAATCCGTCGGCCTGCGGCCGATCAACGCCTTAGCGGATATTACGAATTTTTTTACGCTGGATTTAGGCCGCCCGCTGCATGTGTTCGATGCCAGCAAGATCACCGGCAATTTGCTGTATTTGCGCGCCGGGCAGGGCGAGAGCTTCATGGGTTTGCACGGCAAGCCTGTGACGGTGGGGGCGGAGGATTGCGTAATCGCCGATGCCGCGGGGGTGCAGTCATTGGCCGGGATCATGGGCGGTGAAGCCACCGGGACCGATGACGAGACCACGGAGGTGTTCATCGAATGCGCGCTGTTCGACCGCGTGCGGATCGCGCAGACCGGCCAGCGTTTGGGGATTTTTTCCGATGCGCGGCAACGCTTTGAGCGTGGGATCGACAGCCAGTTGCTGCCAGCCGCGCTGGATGCCGCGACCGCGATGATTATGGAGGTTTGCGGCGGCAGGCCGAGCCTGGTGACCAAGGCCGGGGCGCGACCGGATTGGCGACGGATGGCAAGGCTGCGCTTTGACCGGATCGCCAGCTTCGGCGGGGCCGAGATGAGTGCGGATGATGCGGTGGCATCGCTGGAAATGCTGGGCTTTACGGTGCAGGCACGGGATGCGCAGAGCGTGCGCGTGGCGGTCCCGAGCTGGCGCAACGATATCGCGCAGCCGCCCGCGCTCGACCAGGCGGATGTGCCGAATGCGGCCATCGCCGCGGCCGGTGCCGCAGAGATTGAGCCCGAGGTTGATCTGCTGGAGGAGATTTTACGGCTGCGCGGTTTGGATGCCATTACGCCTGTATCGCTGCCGGTTGAAGCGGCGGTGGCGAGCCCTGCCATGACGCCCAAACAGGCGCGCAACGGGCTTGCCCGGCGGGTGCTGGCGGCGCGCGGGATGCTGGAATGCGTGACGTTTTCGTTCCTCGACCATAATGTGTCGGGCTTGTTCGGGGACGCGCCGGAGAGCTTAAGGCTGGCCAACCCGATTGCCGCCGATCTGGACCAGATGCGCCCGACGCCGCTGGCCACATTGGCGCTGGCGGCGGCGCGCAATGCCGCGCGCGGGCTGGGTGATTTCGGGTTGTTCGAGGTCGGCCCCGCCTATACCGGGGCGGCGGCGCAGGCGCTGGTGGCGGCGGGACTGCGCGTGGGCGGCACGGCGTTGTCGGCCATTACGGCACCGCGGCGCTATGATGTGTGGGATGCCAAGGCCGATGCGCTGGCCGTGCTGGCGGCTTTGGGTATGCCGCTGGAGGCCGTGACGACCAGCCTGGATGCCGGGGCCTATTACCATCCCGGGCAGAGCGGCGTGCTCCGCCAGGGGCCGAAGACCGTGCTGGCGGCGTTTGGCACCTTGCACCCGAAATTATGCGCGCGGCTGGATCTGCCGGGCGGGAGCGTGGCGTTTGAGATTTTCCTCGATGCGGTCGCGGCGCCGAAGCGGCGCGGGAAGGCGCCGTTGGTGCTGTCACCCTTGCAGCCAATCCGGCGGGATTTCGCATTTTTGGTGGATAAATCAGTGGCGGCGGAGAGTTTGTTGCGGGCGGCGCGCGGCGCGGCGCGGCAGGTGATCAGCGAGGTTGTGCTGTTCGACCGTTACGAGGGCGCGGGCGTGCCCGAGGGGCAGGTTTCTCTCGCCATCGCGGTGACGCTGCAACCGATGGAGAAAAGCTTCTCGGATGCCGAGATCGAGGGGTTCAGCGCGAAGATTGTCGCCGATGTGGCCAAGAAAACGGGGGGCGTATTACGCGGGTAATCAATGTCTGCCGTTCAGCAGGGCATACACGCGTAAGGCGGAGGCCAGAGGGCAAGTGGGGCTGCGGGTGGCGTCGATCTCGGTGACCAGGTGGCTGAGCGTTTGCCCTTGGGCGGCGGCGCAGGCTTCCAGGGCGGCCCAGAATTCAGGCTCCAGCGCGATGCTGGTGCGGTGGCCGGACAGGCTGAGGCTAATCTTCGATAACATCGGCTAAGAGATATAACATCGCGGGCAGGAACAGGAAGGTCGCGATGAGGACCGCGAGCAGGCTGAGCAGGAGCAGCACGCCCATGCTCGCGGTGCCGCGATCCGCCGAGGCGGCGAGCGTGCCAAAGGCGGTGCCCGTGGTGAGTGCCGAGAACAGCACGGCATGGGCGGTGGCGGAGTTTAAAAACCGCTTCATGCCCGCGCGAAAATTCATCACGAAATACACGTTGAAGGAGACCCCGACGCCGAGCAGCAAAGGCAGCGCGATGATGTTGGCGTAGTTGATGGATAGGCCATAGAGGCGCGCGAACAAAGCCGTCATCAGACCGGATAAGGCCAAGGTGGCCAGCACCAACGCGCTGTCGCGCAGGTTGCGGAAGACCAGCAGCAGGATGGCCGTGATCGCGATGATGGCGAGGGTTGCAGCCTCCTGGAACGAGGCGATGATGGTGCCTGCCGTGGCCATGGTGGATATGGCCGGACCCCCCGCATTCGGCGCGATGGCGCGCACCGCGCGGGAGAATTGCCGCAGGCCCGCCGTGGTTTGCGCCGCCGCCGAGGGGAAGGCCTCCACGCGCACCTCGCCGTTGGGCAGAAACCAATCCCGCGCGATGTCGGGCGGGAGGTTTTGCCGGGTGATGGGCTGCGCGTTGAGGCTGAGCGACAAGCGGTTGAGTTCGGCGGGCAGGAACCGCGTGATCGCGTTGTTCATCGCCATGATCTGGGTGTCGCTGGCAGTTTGCAGGCGCGCCAGGGTGCCCGCGATGGCGAGCAAGGGCGAGGATGGTGGCAAATGGGGGGCGACGGCCATGATCTGGTCATGCGCCTTGGCTATCGACGCGCGGATATCCGCCGCTGTGGGGATAGATGATGGCGGTGATTGCGCGGCGAGCAATGTGGGGGCGAGGATGGTTTGCGCCTGCGCCAGCATGGCGAGCTTGGGCGCTTGGTCATCGGGCACGAAGGTGGCACCGCTGAGCACGGCGGCGACCTGTGGCAAGGCGGCCAGCTTTGCCGCGAGCGCCTTGGCGGGGGCGAGGCCAGGGGCGAGCGCGTCGGCGTAAAACGGATTGGTGGCGGGGTTGGCGAGCAGGGTTTTCAGCGTGACCATGCTCTCAGTATGCGGGTCTTTGGTGTCGAGCGGGTTGGCATCGAAGCCGATGGTTATGGCGCTGTAGGCCCCGGCCAGTGCCACCAGCGCGAAGGCGGCGAGCACGGCGGCGCGGTGGCGGCGCAGGAAATTATCCCCCGCCTCAGCGAAGGGCAAGCCGATGGGCACGCTCTCGGCCTTTGGCTGGAACAGCGTGAGCAGAGCGGGCAGGAAGATGATGGTGCAGAAAAACGCGATGAACATGCCCGCACCGGCGATGATGCCGAGTTCCGCGACACCGATGAAAGGCGTTGGCGCGAAGGCGAGAAAGCCGCTGGCCGTGGCGGTGGCGGCGAGCGCGATCTGGCCGCCTGCCTGGCGCGCGGTCTCAGGGATGGCGGCCGCCAAGATGGGTGTGGCGTGGCGGACATCGCGCAAGCGGACGCAGAACTGGATGCCGAAATCAACCGCGAGGCCGATGAACAGGATGGCAAACGCGACAGAGATCAAATTCATCACGCCGATGAACACCGCCGCGAAGCCGATGGTGAGCGCGAGGCCGAGGATGAGGGTGGCGAGGATGGGCAAGATGAGACGCCAGCTGCGCAAAGCGAGGAACAGCCAGAGCGTGATGAGCGCGAGGCTGACCAGGCTGCCCGCGACCAGCCCCTGGGTGAGCGAGGCGAATTGCTCATCCGAAAGGGGGATTTGCCCGGTATAATCCACGCGCACACGGCCCGCCCGGACATCAGGCAATGATGCCGCGATACGCCGCAGGGCCGCCGTTGCCGCGCCGCCGGGTTGCAGCGTGCCATTGTTCAAAACCGGGTGGATGAGCACGAAATCAGCACCCGATGCACCGAGATTGCCGCCGATCAGCCCCTGCCAGGACAGGGGCTCCGGGTGACCATTGGCGGCGTTTTGTAGATTTTGCGCGATGACCCCGAGCGCCTGGGCGTAAGGGGTGAGGTTGGCCCCGGCCTGCACGCCCTGGGCGATCAAACCCAGCCCGGTGAACAGGCCGCGGGCCGAGGGGTCCGCGGCGAGTTGGCCGAGAAAGGGCTGGGCCGCGACGATCGAGGTGAGGAGGTTGGCGAGCTTTGCCTGCGGCAGCAGCAGCAGACCTTCCTGCGTGTAAAAGGGCGCGGCGGCGGGATTATGCGAATCGATGAAATCAGTTTTGTCAGCGGCGATGGCGGTGTTCAGCGCGGCGGCGCTCTCGTTTGTTTCCTCCGGCGTGGCGCCGCGGATCACCGCCACGATGAGGCGGTCGAATTGTGGGAAATCCCGGCTTTCCTCGATCTGGGCCTGACGCCAGGGCAGGGTTTTGGCGAACAGATCGTTGGTGTCGGTGTCGATTTTTAAATGCCGGGCGCTGTAGCCGATGGATAGAAGGCCAAGCGCCAGAGACAGGACCACGACACGCCAGGGGGCGGCGCGCGCGGCACCGACAATTTTTGTGATCCAGCGCAAGTAACTACCCTCCCGTGCCCGAAGGCGGCATATAGGGACGAGGCTGGGCGATCAGAAGGTGAGCCCGGACATCATAAGCCGCCCGTAAATATCCGAGAGCAGGAATTGCAGGGCTTGCAGGAGCAAAATGGCGACCAAAGGCGAGAGATCGACATTGCCGAAATAGGGCAGATGGCGGCGGATGGGGGCGAGGATGGGGTTGGTGACCCGGTTGAGGAAATCCCCGATGGTGTAGACGAATTGGCTGCGCGAATTCACCACCCCGAAGGCGATCAACATGCTCATAATGGCGGCGGCGATGATGGCGAGGATCATCAGGTGGATGACCTCACCCAGCAGCCAGAAGATTGCAAACATGTTGGACCTCGAAGCTGTAATGGGTGGCGAATGCACCCTTCAGTACTTGCCGCGACCATAGCTGGCAATGTTGACTTCCCCACCTGGATGCGCGATGCCGCGCAGCGGATGGACCCGGTGTATTCTTTGTGTCGCGGGGCTGTAGCTCAGTTGGTAGAGCGCGTCGTTCGCAATGACGAGGTCTGGGGTTCGATTCCCCACAGCTCCACCATCCTTTTTACATGGCTCTGGCCGGTTTGCGGGGTGTCGCGTGGTTGACCCGACGCGGCACGCGGCCTTTGCGCTGCTGCATGCGGTGCTGGTCACGCACAAAACGCTGGATGTGGCGCTGGATGAGCTGCCCGCCATCGACCCGCGCGACAAGGCGGCCGCGCACAGGCTTGCCGCCTGCGTGCTGCGCCATATGGGCACGCTGGATGCCGTGCTGGAGCCGTTTTTGAGCCGCGCGCCGCCGGTGCCCGTGCGCCATGTTTTATGGCTGGGGGCGGCGGCGATTTTGTTTTTGGAGACGCCGGGACACGCCGCCGTGGCGACCGCTGTGGAGCTTGCCCGCGCGCGTAAGCTGAGCGCCTTTACCGGGTTGGTGAATGCGGTGCTGCGTAAAATCGCGTCTGGTGGGACAGGGTTGCTGGACGGGCTCGACATGCCCAGGCTGGACACGCCTGCCTGGGCCTGGGCGAGCTGGGGGGCGCAGGCGCGCGTGATCGCCAGCGCCCATGCCAGCCTCGCCCCGCTGGATGTGTCGGCCAAGCCCGGTTTTGATTGTGCCGGGGGCGTGCGTCTGCCGACGGGCACCACGCGCTTTCCCGCCGGGACCAGTGCCGCCGAGATACTGAAGGCGGGCGGGAATAATGTTTGGGTTCAGGATGCGGCGGCCGCCCTGCCCGCTTTGCTGTTGGATGTATCACCCGGCGAGCGCGTGCTGGATTTATGCGCGGCACCGGGCGGCAAGACCGCGCAGCTTGTGGCGGCGGGGGCCAGGGTGACGGCGGTGGAGCGCGATGCGGCGCGCATGAGCGTGTTGAAAGCCAACCTCGCGCGGTTGCAATTATCGGCTGAGATGGTGCAGGCCGATGCGCTGACATGGCGGCCAGAGGCGCTGTTTCCGGCGATTTTGCTGGACGCGCCGTGCAGCGCCACGGGCACCATCCGCCGCCACCCTGATTTGTTGCATCTGCGCCAGCCGCACGGCCTGAACGCGCTGGCCAAGGCGCAGGACGCGCTGCTGGATGCGGCCTGCGGGATGCTCGCCCCAGGCGGGCGGCTGATTTATGCCGTGTGTTCGCTGCAACCCAATGAGGGCGCGGCGCGGATCGATGCCGCCTGTGCCCGGCTTGGCCTGCGCCGGGAGCCGATGGTGCTGCCCGATTTGCCCGAGGCGGTAACCGAGGCGGGTGATATAAGCACGCACCCCGGCATGTGGGCGGACCGTGGGGGGCTGGACGGGTTTTTTATCTCTCGATTGCGACGCGTTTAGATTTGGCTGTCGGGCGGCGGCTTGTTCCAACGCGGCGGGCATAGGTACAAGATGAGGCCATGGACAATGCCCCGACTCGAATTTTGATCGCCCCCAGCCTGCTCGCGGCGGATTTCGCGCGGTTGGGTGAGGAGAGCCGTGCTGTGGCGGAAGCCGGGGCGGATTGGTTGCATATGGATGTGATGGACGGGCATTTTGTGCCCAATATCAGTTTTGGGCCGCTGGTGGTCAAAGCGTTGCGCCGCCATGTGTCCATCCCCATGGATGTGCATTTGATGATCGGGCCTGTGGACCCGTATATCCCGGCCTTTGCCGAGGCGGGGGCGGACCATATCAGCGTGCATCCGGAATCCGGCCCGCATTTGCACCGCACGCTGCAACTTATACGCTCCTTGGGCAAAAAATCGGGCGTGGTGTTGAACCCGGCCACGCCGGTCGAGGCGATTACGCATGTGCTGGATCTCGTCGATATCATCATGGTGATGACCGTGAACCCGGGCTTTGGCGGCCAGGCGTTCATTGCCTCGCAGCTTGGCAAAATTAGGGTTCTGCGCCGGATGATCGACGAGACCGGGCGGGATATCGTTTTGCAGGTCGATGGCGGGGTGACGCCGCAGACCGCGGGCCAGGTGTGCGGCGCCGGGGCCGATTGCCTGATCGCGGGGACCGCCATTTTCAGCGCGCCGGATTATGCGGCAGCGATTATGGCGTTGCGCGCCGGATGACGGATCTTGGTGCCGGGGGGTTGGGGCGCAGCGCGCGCTTCTGGCTGGCCAGATTGCAGAATTGGCGGCCCCAAAGCGGCCCGGATGCCCCGGCGCTGGGCTTGCGTGACCCCTGGCCCGGCGACCCGAGCCGGGGGGCGCGGCTGATCAAAGGCGAGCTGGAGGTTGGCGGCACGGTGCTGGCGCTGAAAGCGGGCGTGTTCCACGCCGCGTCGGCCACCGGGGCGATGCTTGCGCATGTGCACGGGTTTATCTGGCTGCGGGATTTGCGCGCCCTGGGGACCGATGCCGCGCGGGCGCGGGCGCGGGCGCTGGTGCTGGATTTTATCGAAACCCCGATGCTGGACCAGGCTGCGCTCAGCCCGGATATCATCGGGGCGCGGTTGGCGGCGTGGCTGGGGCATTATGATTTTTTCGCGGCTTCAGCCGATGATGAATTCCGCCAGGCGCTGATGAGCCGTCTGGTGATGGATGCGCGCCGCCTGTCGGCGGCATTGCCCAGTGAAATGCTCGATGCGCGCGCGCTGACGGCGCTGAAGGGGCTGGCGGCGGCGAGCGTGGCGATGCCCGAGCATGCGGCGTATCTGCCGCGCGTGCTGAAATTTCTCGGCCCCGAGCTTGCCCGTCAGATTGCCCCCGATGGCAGCCATGGCGAGCGTAGCCCGGCGGCGTGTCTGGGGTTGTTGCAGGATTTGACGGAAACCCGCGCTTTGCTGCAGGCCGCCCAAATCTCGCCGCCGCCGGAGCTGGTCAGTGCGATCGACAAGACCGCCGGGGCGGTGCGCGCGCTGCGGCATGGCGATGGTGGTTTGGCGCTGTTCAATGGGTCCAAGGAGGATCTCCCCAGCCTTATCGACCTCGTGCTGGCGCAGGCCGGGCGGGCACGCGGCACCATTGCGGACCTGTCGGGCTGCGGCCTTTACAGGCTGGCGGCGGGCAAGGCGCTGGTGATGATGGATGCCGGGGTGCCCGCTCTGCCCGGCCTGGACAGGCTGGCCCATGCGGGCACGCTGAGTTTTGAATTCTCCTGGGCCAAGGAGCGGATCATCGTGAATTGCGGGGCGGCGCCGACGAGCGGGGGCCCGTGGCGTGATGCCCTGCGGGGTACGTCTGCGCATTCCACGCTGAGCATCGCGGATGTGTCGTCCTCAGAGATTATGCAAAGCGGGCTGGGCCGCCGCCCGCGCGTGGTGAATGCCGAACGCCAGGAGGCCGGAAATGCGGCCTGGGTGGAGGCGAACCATGATGGCTGGGGACAATTATTCGGTGCGATCCATCACCGCCGGATCGGCTTGTTTGCCACCGGCGAGGAATTACAGGGCGAGGATTTGATCGAGGCGGCGCAGCCTCAGCCCTTTAACATCAGATTCCATTTGCACCCGAATATCAGCGCCAGCCTGCAACAGGACCAGGGGGCGGTGATTTTGCGCACCGCCTCCGGCGTTGGGTTCCGGTTGCGGGCGGAGGGGGCTGAGATAAGGGTGGAGGAGAGCGTATATCTTGGCCATGCCGCACCACGCCGGGCCGAGCAGATTGTGCTGGCGGGACACCAGGACGGACCGCAACATGTGAAATGGTCGATTACGAAGATATGACCGGGGCCAGGAGCCGTGATGACGATGCGTTGGAGGGTTGAGAAATGGCGCGCGTAATGCTGACAGGTGGCGCTGGGTATATCGCCTCGCACACCGCAACGGTGCTGAGTGAGCGCGGGCATGAGATTGTGTTGCTGGATAATTTCTCCAACGCCGAGCGCGATGTGCCCGCACGGCTGCGCGGCCTTATTGGGCGGGAGATGCCCGTGATCGAGGCCGATATCCGCGATGTTGACGCGGTGAGCGCGGCGTTGGCGGCGCATAAGGTTGAGGCCGTGATCCATTTCGCGGCGCTGAAGGCGGTGGGGGAGAGCGAGGCCGACCCGCTGCTTTATTACGATATCAACATCATTGGCGCGATAAGGCTGTTGCAGGCGATGCAGGCGCAGGGCGTGGCGCGGATCGTGTTTTCATCCTCAGCCACGGTGTATGGGCAGCCCGATGCCTCGCCGATCCGCGAGGACGCGCCGACGCGGGTGCAGAATATTTATGGCCGCACCAAGCTGGTGACGGAAGACCTGATCCGTGATCTGGCGCGCACCGGCAAGCTGCGCGCCGCTGCCAATCTGCGCTATTTCAACCCGGTGGGGGCGCATGCCTCAGCGGTGATCGGCGAGACCCCGCGCGGGGTGCCGAATAATCTGATGCCCTATATCACGCAGGTGGCGACCGGGGAGCGGCCGTATTTGAACGTGTATGGCAATGATTATGAGACGCATGATGGCACCGGGGTGCGCGATTATATCCATGTGATGGATCTGGCCGAGGCGCATGCGCTGGCGCTGGAGCATATCCTGGCGAATGATGTGGCGGTGACGGTGAATTTGGGAACGGGAATTGGCGTTTCCGTGCTCGATCTGGTGGGGGCGTTCGAGCGCGCGACGGGGCGGCGCATTCCCCTGAACATCGCGCCGCGCCGGGCGGGGGATGTTGCGAGCTACTACGCCGATCCGGCGGCGGCGGCGGCGATTTTTGGCTGGCGGGCGAGGCGCGGCATCGACGATATGTGCCGCGATGCCTGGGCGTGGCAGGCACGGCGGTCTGGGGTGAATGATTTGTGAGCCTGCCGGGGGTTATTTTCACCGCCGATGATTTCGGGCTGAGCCTGGGCGTGAATGAGGCGGTGGAAGAGGCGCACAGGCATGGGGTGCTGGGCCAGGCGAGCCTGATGGTGGCGGCACCGGAAGCCGAAGATGCGGTGCGCCGCGCGCAGGCGCAGCCCAGCCTGAATGTCGGGCTGCATCTGGTGCTGGTGGATGGCGACTCCGTGCTCGGGCATGAGAGATTGCCAACGATCACGCAGGGTGACGGGCGGTTTTCAACCAATCAGGTGGGGTTGGCGGTGAGGTATTTTGTCTCACGCACGGCGCGGCGGGAGCTGGCGGCGGAGATCCACGCGCAATTTGCCGCCTTTGCCGCCACGGGGCTGACGCTGCACCATGCCGATGCGCATAAGCATATGCATCTGCACCCGGTTGTGGCGGGGATGATGATCAAGATCGGGGCTTCGTTTGGG
>JAQNCU010000350.1 GCA_029077775.1 Acidocella sp.
GGGGTTGCCCCAAGGCGTGCAGGCATAGGTCTGGTTGCCGGCCAAAAAGTCCAGAAACAGTGGAGACTGGGTGAATTTCCACTTCTTGCCGCGCTTCGCACTTTCCTTGCCCCGGCGGAAGATGGCGCGGAACAGCTCCTTGGTGCGCTGGCGGTTGAGGAAATGCTCCTGATCCGGGGCGCGCTCATAAGCGTAGCCCGGCGAGGTCATCACCCCCTCAATATCGAGATCCGCGACAGTATCCAGGAAGGCCGCAACCCGGTCCGGGTCGGCGCCATCGAACAAGGTGCAGTTGATAGAGGTGCGGAACCCTTTGGATTTACTTAATTTGATCGCGTCGACCGCGCGCTCGTAAACGCCCGCCTGGTCAACAGAGCGGTCATGCATCTCCTTGTCGCCGTCCAGATGGATGTCCCAGCAGAAATTCTTATGCGGCTTGTACTGGTCGATCTTCTTCTCCAGCAGCAGTGCGTTGGTGCACAGAATCACGAACTTGCCCATCTTCAGATAGGCTTCGACGATCTGGGGCATTTCCCTGTGCAGTAGCGGCTCGCCGCCGGCGATGGCAATGATTGGCGCCGGGCATTCCTCGGCAGCCAGAATCGCGTCCGCCACCGAGATGCGCTGGTTCAGGATCTCACTCGGATAATCGATCTTTCCGCAGCCCTGGCAGGCCAGGTTGCAGCGGAATAGCGGCTCCAGCATCAGCACCAGCGGATAGCGCTTGTTGCCGATTAAATGCTGCTTCAGGATATAGCTCCCGACGCGGAGCGCTTGGTTTAGCGGTACACCCATTTTTATATCCTTAAACCTCAGCCACTTCTGCGGGGAGTTTAAACTTAACATCCTCTGGCGTACCCGCCAGAAGTTCTATCTCCACCCGGCCGAACTGCTTCATGCCGTCGATTACCCCTTGCACCAGAACCTCCGGCGCGGAGGCACCTGCGGTCAGCCCCACCTTGGTGACGCCCCTGAACCATTCCGCCTGCAGAGCCCTTGCATCGTCGATCAGATAAGCCGGGCGTCCAAGCTCTGCGCCAATCTCTCGCAAACGGTTGGAATTAGAAGAGTTTCTACTTCCCACAACCAAAATCAAGTCCACCAGCGCGGCTAAATGATGCACCGCCTCCTGCCGATTCTGTGTGGCGTAGCAGATGTCTTTTACATCAGGGCCAACAATGGCAGGAAAACGCAGCTTTAGCGCCGCGATAATGCTGCGCGTATCGTCGACGGAAAGGGTCGTCTGCGTGATGTACGAAAGCTTTGCAGGATCTTGTACTTGCAGCTTTTCGGCGTCCTCGACCGTTTGCACTAAGTACACCTTTCCGTCGATCTGGCCGATCGTGCCCTCGACCTCTGCGTGTCCCGCATGGCCGATGAGTACAATTTCACGGCCTTGCGCGGCATACCGGCGGCCTTCAGCATGCACCTTGGCAACCAGAGGGCAAGTTGCGTCAATCACCGGAAGCTCCCGGTCGGCAGCGGCTTGGACAACCTTGCGGGCAACCCCATGAGCCGAAAAAACCGTCCAGGCGCCTTCTGGCACCTCTTCCAGCTCGTCCACGAAAACCGCGCCCCGTGAACGCAGATCCTCAACCACATGGCGGTTATGAACAATTTCATGGCGTACGTAGATGGGGGGGCCGAATTTGGTCAGCGCCCGCTCTACGATATCAATCGCCCTTTCCACCCCGGCGCAGAAGCCGCGTGGCTGCGCAAGAATGACCCGCAATGTCTTCGGGGGTTGAGAACCGTCCATGTCTCTCTAATCCTGTTGCCTGTACGTCACGCCGTGCCGCATTCTAGAGTCTGCAATAGGTCATTGCCTCTACAATCCGCAAGCTTCGGCCTATCGTATTCTATAGTAAATTAGGAAAAATACCTCGGTGACGGTTAGAAAATGCGGAATTCGCGAGATCAGCACCTCAGGGCGCTTCTGGCTTTTCGTGGGATTGTCACCTATGTGTCTGTGATGAACAGGGCGATAGCCGCCATTCCAAATAGGATTTGGGCATACTTGAACGGGTTAATGCGGATGACGGGACCAAGCATGGGGATATTGATGGGACGGCATGCAGGAGGGGCTTTCTGATGCCGCCAACAACACCCCTGCTTGACCGCGTGAACTTTCCCGCCGATCTGCGTAATTTGTCCACGGAACAGCTCAGACAACTGTCTGACGAGTTGCGGGCTGAAACGATCGACACTGTTTCTGTTACCGGCGGGCACCTTGGATCATCCCTTGGTGTTGTTGAGTTAACCGTGGCCATTCACGCGGTTTTTGATACCCCCCGGGACCGGCTTATCTGGGACGTGGGTCATCAGTGTTATCCACATAAGATTTTGACTGGCCGGCGTGACCGGATACGCACACTTCGGCAGCCGGGCGGCCTGTCCGGGTTCACCCGCCGCTCGGAAAGTGAATACGACCCTTTCGGTGCCGCCCATTCCAGCACGTCGATCTCCGCGGGACTCGGAATGGCTGTAGCCAGGGATCTCAAAAAAGAAGAACCGCCCCGGAATGTAATTGCCGTGATCGGCGACGGCTCGATGAGTGCTGGCATGGCCTACGAGGCCATGAACAACGCCGGCGCCATGAAGTCACGGCTGATTGTGATCCTTAACGATAACGACATGTCCATCGCACCGCCTGTGGGCGCGATGAGCGCTTATCTTTCAACGCTGATTTCGTCGCGGAGCTTTATGAGCTTGCGGGATTTTGCCGCGAAAATGGCAAAGCGCTTCCCCCGCCCGATTGAGCGCACCGCCCGTAGGGCTGAAGAGTATGCAAGAGGGATTCTTACTGGCGGAACCCTGTTTGAGGAGCTTGGGTTTTACTATGTCGGCCCGATCGACGGCCACAACCTTGAACACCTGCTTCCTGTGCTGCGGAATCTTCGCGACTCGGACGCTCAAGCCCCGCTGTTACTTCATGTTGTAACGCAAAAAGGTAAAGGCTACGCACCCGCCGAAGCGGCTGGCGACAAATATCACGGCGTTTCCAAGTTCAATGTTATAACCGGGGAGCAGAAAAAAGCCCCTCCCGGCCCCCCCACTTATACCAATGTCTTCGCAAAGGCTTTGATTGCCGAGGCGGAGCGGAATCCCAAAATTGTTGCAATCACCGCCGCTATGCCGGGTGGCACGGGTTTGGACAAGTTTGCTCAAAAGTTTCCGGACCGTATATTTGACGTGGGGATTGCAGAGCAGCACGCCGTGACATTTGCCGCGGGTATGGCGACAGAGGGCATGGCACCTTTTTGCGCGATTTATTCAACTTTCCTTCAGCGCGGCTACGATCAACTCGTACATGATGTGGTTCTACAGAGCCTTCCCGTTCGCTTCGCAATGGATCGAGCCGGCCTCGTAGGGGCTGATGGCGCGACCCACGCGGGGGCGTATGATCT
>JAQNCU010000351.1 GCA_029077775.1 Acidocella sp.
TGCCTATGCCAATATTGCCGATGAGCTGGATGGCGCCGGGTATGATGAGGCCGGGGCCAAAAGCGTGAAGGATCAACTCGAGCATTATCTGAAAATCCGGGAGATCATCCGCCTCGCAAGTAACGAAACATTGGACCTTAAAGCCTATGAAGCGGATATGAGGCATTTGATCGATACTTATATCGAGGCCGATGAACCCAGAAGAATCTCTCCGTTCGAGAATATGGGGCTGCTGGACCTGATCGTGAAAACAGGTATCGCGGATGCCATCGCCGCGCAGCTTGGCGGGCTGAAGGGAGATAAAACGGCGATTGCGGAGACGATTGAGAACAACGTGCGGAGCAAGATCGTCAAGGAACAGCTAAACGACCCAGCATTTTATGAGAAAATGTCCGCGCTTCTGGATGAGATCATTGCGGCCCGGAAAGCCAAGGCCATCGAGTACGAAGAGTACCTACGCCAGATTGCCCAGTTGGCGACGCGCGTTGAAGCTGGGCAAGCAGATGACACGCCGGAGGCGTTGAACACGCCAGGGCGGCGGGCCTTGTGGAACAATTTGGGGCATGATGTGGATTTGGCTATCAGAATCGATGATGCTGTTAAGCAGGTGAAGCCGGACGGGTGGCTTGGCGTGCAGGCCCGTGAAAATATCATCAAGCAGGCGCTATATAGCATCTTGAAGGATGTGAACGAGGTTGAGCGCGTGTTCCAGATCATCAAGGCTCAGACTGAATACCGATGAATACTCATCTCACGCTCGGGGATATTGATGTCGAGGTGGTGCTGAAAGACATCAAGAACATCCACCTCAGTGTTAATCCACCAATGGGGAAGGTGCGTATTTCCGCGCCAAACCGCACCAGCATGGACGCAATACGGCTGTTTGCGATTTCAAAGCTGGGGTGGATCAGGCAGCAACAGCAGAAATTAGAGGCGCAGACACGCGAGGCGCCCAGGGAGTACGTGGAGCGGGAGAGCCATTACCTGTGGGGTAAACGCTACCTTCTGTCGGTACAGGAGGCTGATCGCGCGCCATCCGTCGAAGTACGGCACCGCAAGATATTGTTGAGTGTCCGCCCCGGCACCGGCGCCACCCGGCGGCAAGAGGTTTTGGATGAATGGTATCGGAGGCAAGTCCGGGCTGCGGTGGTGCCGCTGCTGGAGAAGTGGCCCACGATCATGGGCGTGCGGGTTGAAAAATTATTCATCCAGAAGATGAAGACAAAATGGGGGAGCTGCTCCCCGGAGCGGCAATACGTCCGATTGAATACTGACCTTGCCAAAAAGCCTGTCGAATGTCTGGAGTATGTACTGGTTCACGAAATGACGCACATACTGGAGCGCCATCATAATCAGAGATTTGTGGAGATCATGAATGGTTTTTTTCCAAATTGGCGCCTGCTTCGTCAAAAATTGAACGAAAGCCCATTGTCTCATGTTGAATGGGAATACTGAACTTGGCACCGGTGGAGGATCAACCGAGTTATTCACAGAATTAAGTTTTTGGCGTTCGGCTTGTGACTTAGAATTATCATATGCCAAAGCCTGCCACGTTCACCCTAGTTGAAATATCAGCTTTAGCTGATCGGCTGAGGGAGATTTGGCGGCCAGGGAGCCAGATTACGCCCTGGCTGCGTGACAATGCCGCGCGGCTCACGAAATTGAACCGTGAAGAGCGGTTCAGTTGGGCGGCGATAGCCGCGGCCTTAAACGAGGTTGGGATTGTATACCGCACGGGCAACCCATGGACAGCGAGCAATCTGGCCAAAGCCGTCAGCGAGGTCCGCCCCGGCGGGCGCGGCAATCCAACGCCTGAACAGCGCGCCGAGCTGGCGGCCTGGAAAGCCGGGCAAGATGCCGTCAAAGCCAAAGAGGACGCCGCCTTTGCGGCTGAATGGGGTGCCATGCCCCGCGAAGAACAAAACAACCTGCTTGATTTATGGCGACAGACCAATGAGTTGTCCGGAACCGCTGCCGCCCGGTATCTATCGAGAACTGGCTACCGCAAGGCACTTCCTGGCAGCAGATGAACCACCTCCAGTGTGCCAACTGCCAACTATCATTCGGTGGATTATTCCGGGAATTATTCAGTGTTATAGTCAGAGTATCACTCCGGGATAGTTTCCGTTGTCACATCCGTGGATAATTCCCAGCTTTATCAGCGGTAATATGTTATGTGGTTTCTACAGACCAAGGAATGCTAGCGCATACTGCGTTATCGTAACGACGCTGCCGACCGCCACCAACGCCGCCTTCTAGGCTCGATTCTCCCTCCATGCGCTTGCCCGTGCAAGGACGCTCGCCATGCTCGCCCTACGGGCTGCGCGTGTCTGCGCGCCGCCTATGGCGGTGGCGGCTGCGCCACCATCCTTTGACGGGCTGCGCGCCTTCCGGGTTCCTGCCACCAGGGACGGGACGAAGAACCGGGTTTTGCCGGTCCGAACAAAGAACCGTTATCGCGTAATCGCACTGGCGGGCAGGCCTAATTTATGCAATCATTGCTGCGAAAGTCATCAACGCCAGAACGTCAGGAGCAAGCTCATGGCCAGCATCACCATTCGCAATCTTGAAGACGGGCTGAAATCCCGCCTTCGCGTGCAGGCGGCGGTCCATGGCCGGTCCATGGAAGACGAAGCGCGGGACATCCTCCGCTCGGCCCTCAGCCGCCAAGCCCCGCCCGCCGTCAACCTAGCGGAAACCATCCATGCCCGCTTCGCTGCCCTGGGCGGGGCCGACCTACCCATGGCGCCGCGTGAACCGATGCCTGAGCCTCCGGCGTTCGACTGATGATCCTGTTGGATACGAATGTCGTCTCGGAGCTTATGCGCCCCGCTCCCACCCAGGGGGTGATGTCCTGGGTGGCCGCGCAACCGCCGGCAAGCCTGTTCCTCTCCACCGTCACCGAGGCCGAGTTGCGCTATGGCGTTATGCTGCTGCCCGAGGGGCGGCGGAGAAGCGAGCTGCTCACCGCCCTTGAAACCATGCTGGCTGTGGATTTCGCTGGGCGCATCCTGCCGTTTGACAGCCCTGCGGCAAGCGCCTTTGCGGCGATTTCCACTGGGCGGCGCCAGATGGGCAAGCCGATCTCCCAGTTCGATGCGCAGATCGCCGCCATCGCCCAGTCCCGGGGCGCAGAACTGGCCACCCGCAACGTGGCGGATTTTGAGGACTGCGGCGTGAGGATCATCAACCCCTGGGAGCCCTGAAGCGGTCCGGCGGCAGGGCGATCACAAGCATGCCGGGGAACGCAAGATGCCATACCGCTTCATTGACCTTGCTACACTGAGGGCGAGCACGTGATCTTTCCATATGACGCGGTGCATGTGGACTTTACCTTGCGAAAGGTGGCCTGATGAGCAAGAAATCTACCAAACGGCTTTCACAGATCATT
>JAQNCU010000019.1 GCA_029077775.1 Acidocella sp.
GGTCTACTGCAAACGCCCACATTACCTTTTTCTGCTTGTAGGCAGATAACCCGTTCTTTTTGTTCAGCATTCGACCATGATACACCTTTATTCATGGTCTAGAGCCTTTAAAAAAAGCGCGCAAAAACGTCTATTGCGTAAGCAGGGCTTCGCGGAGGTTGGCTATGGCCGTCTCATCCAAGCCTATATGCTGGCTGATATAGGCATCCATACCGCCATAAGTGCCCTCAATCTCGGCAAACGATGCTGCCAGATATTCCGGTCTCGCCTCAACCAGCGGTTTCACCTGAATGGCAGTAAGCACGTGGCCATAACTCTCACGCGCCCAGGAAATGGTCTGCGGGATCTCCTCAACAGGTGGAAAAAACCGCGCCGTCAGCGCATAATCCGCCATGATGTCGTCGCGCGACACGCCCAACATGGCCAGCAGCATCGCCACCATGAACCCGGTGCGGTCCTTCCCCGAATGGACCAATAACGGCAGTGCACCACCCGCGATGATGTCACCAGCGAGCACCCGCAGGACCGGTGCGAAAATCAGAGGTTTGCGGCGGTAAAGTCTATCCATCGCCAGCGTTGCACCACGCTCACCCTCATGCGCGCTGATCACCTGGAAAATCGCCATCGGCCCCGCGTCATCGCGCGCCTGACCCGGCAACATAAGCTGGCGCGGCGCGGCACCCGGCCAGCGCGTGGGATAGGCCGATTGCTCCCCGCTGCTACGCAAATCGCAGACCAGCCGCACATTCAATCCCTCAAGCACCGGAAGATCAGCCTCATCGAGCCGCGAGAGTTCGCCCGAACGGAACAAAAAATCCGCCCGCAATCGCCTGCCGTCGGCTGTGCCATACGGCAAAACCGCGCGAAAATTCCGCGCACCGTTCAACAGCGGGTGAAGCTCCATCACCTGACCGCAGCGGCGATGGTGCCATACCCTGGGCCGGGGGTCCGATCGGTCACAAAATGGTCAAGGTCCGACGGGGTTTTCAACGACAATACCGCATCGAACTCAGCGTCGTTGTTCAGGCAGAAAACATTTCCCTCGCTGATCCCGCTCACCGATTGGTTGTTGGCCAAAAGGGTTACGAAATCATCCTCCCGCGCCTGCCCGGCATAGCCATCGATCCGGTGGAAATAGGCGTCCATCACATGCTGGTCAGCCAGGATATGCGGCTGAAATTCGTTCATGAAAGCATCATAACGGCTCTGCTGGTTACACGAGAGCGCCCCCACCATGAGGGCTGATTTCAACGCGATCACGTTAAAAGCCTGCTGAACCTGCGCCGCCTGCGCGGGTGTGATGCGAATATGTCGCGAAGGCGGTGGCGGCACGGCAACCACGGTCGGATACACATGGCCAACCGGCGCGGGCGGTGCCACCGCGGCCAGCGGCGCGGGTGGCTTCGCGCAGCCCGACAACATCAAAAGCCCGGCCCCTAGCCCGCACAAGGATTTCACCCCGAACCAACGTAAAATTCGCACAACACCACCCTTTGCGGAAACCCTGAACGCAGTGACTGTCATACCCATAATTCGCTGCGCCGCCAAGACGATGAGCCGCTAACGAAATTACTGAGTATACTGTTTTTACAAGAAAAAATATACACACGGAAAATTGGGCGCGACCCGCCACCCCACCGCCGGACGGCACAATTGAAAACACCCCGGCGATCACCCGCCGGGGTGATTTCGTTAGTTGATATAGACCTGATTATTTCAGGACGATTTCCACGCGGCGGTTCTGCGGCTCGCGCACACCAGGGCCGGTCGGGACCAAAAGATGTGTCTCACCGAAGGCATGGATTTCGATCTCCGAGGCCGGAACGCCATCGGTAACCAACTGCGCGGCGACCGTCTTCGCCCGGCGCTCAGACAGCTCCTGGTTGTAGGTCGGCGTGCCAGAGGTGTCGGTGTAACCCGAGACCGACAGCGTTGTCGTTGTGGTGGTTTTGCTGTCAGATGCCGCCTGCGCGATGATCTGCGTGGCGCGCGGGGTCAGGTTGGATTTATCCCAGTCGAAGAACACGAGGTACGTGCGCGCCGGGGCCGGGGCCGGGGCCGCCATCGGGGCGGGTGCGGGCGCCGGGGCAGGTGCCATCATCGGCGGAGAGAACAGCGCGTAACGCAAGCCCGCCAGGAAGGTGTAATTGCTGGAACCGTTGATGGTGATGCTGTCGCCACCCGGATAGTCGTGATAGGTGCGCTTGCCCGTGATCTGCATGAACCGGGCTTCGACCGTCGCCGACAGACCAGGGACGGACGGGATGGCATAGGCAACGCCGCCCAATACATCAAACGCGGCGCCACCCTGCGAGCCGGAATACACATCGCCCGCCGCACCGTTGGAGAGATGCTCAAACTGCTGGATCTCGTAACCGCCGCCAACGCCAACATAAGGTGTGAACGCGGAGCCTGTGGAAATGTCATAAATGATGTTAGCCACGCCGCCATAGGTGTTAACGCCACCGGTCATGCGCAGGCCACCAAGCTGGTTGTCATTTTGCTTGTGGATGGTGTTACGGTAAAAATTGCCATCGAGTTCGATGCGCAAGCCATTACCCAACCCGTAACCAAAACCAACCACGCCCGCATAGCTCGGGCGGAACAGGAACTTGCCCTGTTGGGCGCTGTTGATGACGTACTGGTAATTTTGCGTATCCATGATGTTGGTGCCGCCAGCGAGGCTGACATAAGGGCCGGTAACTGGCTGCGCATGGGCTGCCAAAGGCAGCGCGAGGCAGGTGGCAGCGGCAAGGGCTAAGCGCAGCTTCATGACTAAACTCCAATAATTATAGCGATTACAGAGCCTCATGTAGCGATCCGAAACGCGATTCAACAGTGAAAACACGTCAAGGTCGTTAACAACTCAAAGCTGTTGCATTTATGGCACTAGGAGCCGGACGACCCTTGGTTGAATCGCGGTGCAATTCAACCAAGAGTCTGAACCCGCCACTCAACATAAAATCAGGCCTGGTGCCTTCAGCCGCAGCCGATCACCCGGAAACTCTCGGCAGCATCGCCCACCACGGCGGCGGCGGGGACGGAGCGCACCATCCAGCCCCGGAACAAAGGCGGGCCAGATGCCGCGCCAGCGGGCGAAACCGTCAGGAAAATCGCGCTGTCAGGGATCTGGTCCGGCGGGCGCGTGTCACAGGCCTGCACGCTGACCTGTAAATCGCCGATCTGGCTCTGCCCGCCCACCGCGATTTTAAGCGCCGATGTGCTGCCATCCACCTTATCAAGAACCCCAAGTTCAGCGATCTGGCCCGGCACCCAGTTATTCGGGATCACCGGGGCCACATCCGGAACATTGGCGGCGGCGGTGTTATTATTGGCACTGGCGGGGGCGGGGGCGGGCGCGCCTTCATCTTGATTGGCGGCTGGCACCGGGGTCTGCACCAGCCCTGGCGGTGGCGTCACCGGCGGCGCGGGCTGAGCCGTCCCAGCGGGCGCGGCGGGCGTGATAGCCGGCGCAGGTGGCACCACCACAGGGGCCAGCGGCGCCAAGGCTGGTTGCGGTGCCTGGCCCTGCGATGCCTGGCCGAGCATGGATTGCGCCATCGCCAAGGACCATCCGGACACGCCGAATGCCACCAGCACCGCCAACAATCCGGCTTTTCGCCCGCGCATTATTTCGCCGGAGCGGGCGAGAGCGCGGCCGGGTTGGCGGGACCGGCGGGCGGTGCCGTGCCCGATGACGGCGTAGAGCCAGCTTTGGTCCCGCCACTGCCCCCCATGGAGAAGATGAACTTGCCGAGCAGATCCTCGATATTGATCGCCGATTGCGTCACCTGGAAGGACTGGCCGGGGGCCATCATGTTGTCAGACCCGCCGGGTGATACCGCGACATAATCGCCACCCAGCAAGCCGTCTGAACTAACAGCGGCACTGCTGTCGGTGGGAATTTTAATGTCGTTATCCATCACCATCCGTATTTTCGCGGCATAGGTATTGGGGTCCAGGCTCTCATCGGCCACATGGCCCACCACCACGCCACCGATTTTTACGTCTGCACCCACGGTCAGGCCGCCAATGCTGGAAAATTGCGCCTCCAGCGGATAGCCGCCGGTGTTGATAGCGTCGGCGCGGCCCAGCGCATAAACCAGGAACAAGGCGGCGACGATGATCACCGCCAACCCGGTCAAAATCTCGGGAACCTTCCGGCTCACGGCGCACGCTCTCCGGTTGCGGGGGTCCACGCCTCATAATCCGCTGAGGCCGGCACCCGCCGCCCGCCGGAATAATCATGGCCGTCGGGCCGATAACTCGCCGCCGTGCCGGTCAGGTTCGGCACATGCGGGCGGACCCAGGGCTTGCCCACGGGCGCAGGCAATGGCTTGTCGGTGGTATGGTGCAGCCATGAATGCCATTCGGGGCCAATGCTCGATGCGTCGGGAACCCCGGCATAGACCACCCACCGGCGCTCCCGCGCGCCAGCGAACCGCCCGGGCCGCGAGAAATACTGGTTGCCCTGGGCATCTCGCCCCACATGGTGGCCCCGCCGCCAAGTGTATAAAAACAAACCGGGGTTGCGCAGAAACCCGCCCAGGCCACCCAGGCTGTTAGCGTGTTTATCGGCAGTATCTTCGGGTCGCTTGTCCATAACCTCCATATAGGTGATGCGCAGGCACCGGTCCACGCGAATATTGCACGCCGGAATTTTCACTCTATCCACAGTATTTTGTGGCCGGGCGGGAATTTCACCACTAAATGCACTTTTAACCCGTCTCCGCCCGGCTTAAGGTCTGGTTATGGACAAGCCCCGCACCGATAAATCCTGGCACGGCATCAAACAATCCACCTTCATGGCCCAAGCCGACCCTGACGCGGCTGATATTACCGTAAAGCTCCCCGCTGCATGGGGCCAAAACGCCGCCGATGCGCTGGCCAGCATGCTCCCGGATCGTACCGCCATAGACATCGCGGCGGCCGCCCAGGCATGGATCGGCCCCATTGCGGCGCGCGCCGCCACAGCGGGGATCAGCCCTGAAATCGGCCCGGACCTGCACAGGCTGGTCGCGGCGCGGCGGGCCGCACCGGGGGCCAGCATCTGGCAGAATCGGGCCAGCCGCGTGCCGGAATTTATCTTCAACCCGAACGGCTTTTTGGATGAAAGCGGCGGGTTCGATATCGCGGGGCTTGGCGCTGCCGTGCGGCTCGCGGTCACCGCCCTCACGCTCAGCGCCCCCGCCGCGCACAGGCTGTGCCTGGGGTTTACCGACCTTAATCTTCTGCTCGCCCGGCTCGGTCTGATGTATGAGTCTGAGGCCGCGCGGGATGTCGCGGTCACCCTCGCGGCCTTTATCAGAGCACAGGCCGACCTTGCCTCGGCGGCGCTGCTTGCGCGCGGCGCGGCCCCCGGCCATCCTGTCACAGCCGTCACCCTGCCCGGCACATGCATCATCCCGGCACTGTTTGAAGCCGCGCGCGCCGCCCAGGCATCGGCGCTGGCCGCCGGGGTACGACGGCATGAGAGCCTGCTCGGCTTCCCCGAGGACGCGGCCATCGAGGCGCTGCTGGGGGCGGAGATCCGTAATTTCGCCCCGGCGCTCTCGCCGCTGAACGCCGAAGGGGCGCTCAGCCTGTGGGCGCGATACAGCCTCGCCGCGCGCGGCCTGTCCGCTGAGGCGGCGCTGGCGCGGATGCTGGGCGGGGAGGCGTTGTTCACCGCCCCGCGTGCAGGTGCCCATGCGCAGATGCATGACGCGCTCAGCCCCCTGGTCGCCGCCATGCCCGCCCGCCCTGTTCCCCCCCGCGCGGCGCGGCGCGGCGCAATGCGTGAGCCGTTGCCCGCGCGGCGCAGTGGCTATACCCAGAAGGCGAACATTGGCGGGCATAAATTATTTCTCTCGACCGGCGAATACGCGAATGGTCGCCTGGGCGAGATTTTCATCGCCCTGCATAAAGAAGGCTCGGCGTTCCGGGGGCTGATGGATGCGTTTGCCATAGCCATCAGCCTTGGTCTGCAACATGGCGTGAATTTAGAGGATTATGTCGAGGCCTTCACCTTCACCCGTTTTGGGCCCGCCGGGCCGGTTGAGGGCGACCCCGCGGTGGCGGCGGCAACCTCCATGATCGATTACGTGTTCCGCAACCTCGCGGTGAATTATCTCGCCCAGACCAATCTCGCTCCGGCTTTGCCTGAAACTGCGGATACCATCGGCGACGGCCAGGCGGACCGCGCGCCGCTGCTGCCGCTCGACCTGCCCGCCCCCGCCCCGCGTGAACGCCGCCGCGCCCTCAAACTGGTGAGCCCGCAATGACCCCGACCGAAAGCCTGAAAGATCTTGGCATCATTCTGCCCGCCCCGATGGCGCCGGTGGCCACTTATGTCGCGGTGACCATCGCGGGCTCGCTCGTCACCGTGTCGGGCCAGTTGCCCGCGATCGACGGCAAAATCGCCGTGACCGGCAAACTCGGCCAGGATGTTTCATTGGAGGAAGGGCGGCACGCGGCGCGGCTATGCCTGATCAATGTCCTGGCGCAATTGAATGTCGCCATCCCCGGCGGGCTCGATGCCGTCAGCCGGATCCTGCGGTTGGGCGGCTTCATCGCCGCAACCCCCGCCTTTACCCAGCACGCCGTGGTGATGAACGGCGCCTCGGACCTCGCGGTCGCGGTGTTCGGTGAGGCCGGGCGTCATGCCAGGGCCACCATCGGCGTCAGCTCCCTGCCGCTCGACGCCGCGGTCGAGGTCGAGGGGACATTCTGGCTGAGCTGAAACCGGCCTCGTTTCCTGGTGATGGATCAAACACGGCGTCTGTGTTTATAAGTTTTTCCATGAGCGCGCGTCTCTTTTCCCGATTATCGGCCCGTATGGCGGTGAATGCGGGAATTGACGGCGTGCTGGCGGGTGCCGGGGTGGCGGGTAGCTTCTGGCTGACCGACCCGGCGCGGCCCTGGCCTGTCCCCCTCGCTTTGCCGCTCGGTGGCGCGGTGGCCATCTGGCTGATCGGCGTGCCCTTTGGACTGGCCCGGCTGCATTGGCGGTTTGTCTCCTTCAGGGATCTCGGGATGATCGGCGCGGCGGCGCTGGTGGCCGCCCTCATGCTGGTTCTGCTGATGGTGGGGGCCGGTCTGCCAATACCCTCGGAATCATTCCCCGTGGTGCTGGCCCTCGCGCTTGCTTTGCTCCTGACCGCGCCCAAACTGGCCTATCGGCTGGCGCGCAGCCGCAATGTGGAGCGTGAGGCCGCACAGCGCGCCATGCTGGTGGGCTCGGCCGAAAGCACCGAATTATTCCTCGCCGCCCATGCGCGCGCACCGGATGCGCCCTATCGGGTGGTCGGGCTGCTTGGGCTATCGGCCAAGCATGTCGGGCGGCGGGTGCATGGGCTGGATATCATCGGCAGCGCGGGCGATGTCGCGGCGGTGCTGGGCCGGATGCCGCAAAAGCCTGATTTGCTGATCATCACCGCGCCGGAATGGGGCGGCGATGCGCTGGCCGGGTTCCTCACGGCGGCGGACCAGTCGGGGGTGAGGGTGTTGCGCGCCCCCAGCCTGACCAGCCTCGCCCCGGCAGCGCGCAAAATCGAATTGCAACCCATCGCCATCGAGGATCTGCTCAACCGGCGGCAAGTGTCGCTCGACCGCGCAGGCATGGCGCGGCTGATCGCCTCTCGGCGCGTGCTGGTGACCGGTGCTGGCGGCAGCATCGGGGCGGAGCTGGCGCGCCAGGTGGCGGCCTTCGGCCCGGCCGAGATCATGCTGCTGGATAATAACGAATACGCGCTCTGGCAGATCGACCTGGAACTGGCGGAAACGCATCCTTTGCAGAACCGCCGCATGGTGATCGCCGATGTGCGCGACCGGCAGCGCATGGCCAGCGTGATCGGGCAATTCCGGCCCGAACTGGTGTTCCACGCGGCGGCGCTGAAACATGTGCCGATCGTCGAGGCCAACCGGCTGGAAGGGTTGCGCACCAATGTGCTGGGCAGTTGCGCGGTGGCCGATGCCGCGCGTGACGCCGGGGCGGTGCTGATGGTGTTGATCTCGACCGACAAGGCGGTGAACCCAAGCTCGGTGATGGGGGCGAGCAAGCGGCTGGCCGAGATGTACGCCCAGGCGCTGGATGTGCAGGCCCGCCATGGTGCGGCGGCCGATATGCGCTGCGTGACCGTGCGTTTTGGCAATGTGCTGGGCTCCACGGGCTCGGTGGTGCCCTTGTTCCGGCGGCAATTGGCGGCGGGCGGGCCACTGACCGTGACCGACCCGCAAATGCAGCGTTACTTCATGACTGTGCGGGAGGCCGTGGGGCTGGTGTTGCAGGCGTGTCTCGCGGGCAGCGGTGCCACGGCGATCCCCGATGGCGGGATTTTCGTGCTTGATATGGGCGCGCCCGTAAAAATCGTGGACCTCGCGCGCCAGATGATCCGGCTGGCCGGGTTGCGCCCGGATGTCGATATCGCGATCCGCTTCACAGGCTTGCGGCCCGGCGAAAAATTATTCGAGGAGCTGTTCCATGGCAGCGAAACCCCGGCACCCACAGACTATGAGGGGTTGTTGATGGCGAGCCCCCGGCTCTGCGATCTGGCTGTGGTGCAAGACGCCATCCGGGGGCTGGATGCCGCGGCGACGCGCGGCGATGAGACGGCCGCAATGCGGATACTGGCGCGGATGGTACCAGAATTCGCGAGCACTGATGGGCTCGCGGTTTCCGGCACTGTGGGATAGAGACAAAAAATGAACGCTGAGAGCTTTGCGCCGATACCGTTCCTCGATCTGAAGGCCCAGCAGGCGCGGATGGGCCCGGCTTTGCGCGCGCGGCTGGATGCCGTGCTGGCGCATGGGCAGTATGTTCTGGGCCCCGAGGTCGCCGAGCTTGAATCCCGGCTGGCGGCATTCTGCGGCGCGCGCCATTGCGTGAGCGTAAGTTCCGGCACCGATGCGCTGCAAATCGCTATGATGGCCGAGGGCATCGGGCGCGGAGACGCCGTGTTTCTGCCCGCCTTCACCTATACCGCGACCGCCGAGGTGCCGTTATTGCTGGGCGCGACGCCTGTGTTTGTCGATGTCGACCCGCACAGCTTTCAGATCGACCTTGCCAGCCTGAAAGCACGGATTGCGGATGTGAAACGCGCCGGGGTTCTGCGCCCACGCGCCGTGATCGGGGTGGATTTATTCGGCCAGCCCGCTGATTGGCCGGGGATATCCGAGATCGCGGCTCGGGACGCTCTGTTTACGCTCGATGATTGCGCGCAGAGCTTTGGCGCGGCACTGGATGGGGCACGGCTCGGCGGGGCAAAGCTGGGCGGCGCGCCGGATGCCACCGCGACGAGCTTTTTTCCGAGCAAGCCTCTGGGTGCCTATGGCGATGGCGGGGCGCTGTTCACGCAATCAGATAAGCGCGCGGCCTTGTACCGTTCCCTGCGCACCCATGGCGAGGGCACCACGCGCTATGAGGTGTTGCGGATCGGCATGAATGGGCGGCTGGATACCATGCAGGCGGCGGTGCTGCTTGCCAAGCTCGATATATTCGAGGGCGAGATGGCGCGGCGTGAGGCGATCGCGCAGATTTATGATGCCGGGCTGGCAGGGTTTGTCGGCGTGCCCGCGCGGGTGGCGGGCGGACAGAGCGCCTGGGCGGTGTATTCCGTGCTGTTCACGCATGAGGCGGCGCGCGATACGGCGCAGGCGGCCTTGCGCGCGGCGGGGATTGGCTGCGCGGTCTATTACCCGCGCGCGCTGCACCAGCAACCGGCCTATGCCGCCAGCCATGACGGCGTGGCGCTGCCTGTGGCGGAAGGGCTTGGCAGGCGGATTTTGGCATTGCCGATCCACCCTGATCTGACCGATGCGCAAGCTGACCGGGTGGTGGCGGTGCTGCGCCGGGCGGGCGGCTAGGGCCCATGCCACGCGGCGATCTGTTCCCCGAGATCGGGCCGTTCGAGACCGGATATCTGCCGCTGGGCGACGGGCACGTGATGTATTGGGAGCAGGTGGGAAACCCGCGCGGGCGGCCCGTTTTGTTCCTGCATGGCGGCCCGGGGGCCGGTGCGGGGGGCGTGCACAGGCGGTTCTTCGACCCGGATGTCTGGCGGGTGATCATCTTCGACCAGCGCGGCGCCGGCCGGTCCACGCCGCTCGGCGGGCTCACCGCCAACACCACGCCGCATCTGGTCGCCGATATCGAGACCCTGCGACGGTTCCTCGGTATTGAACGCTGGTTGCTGTTTGGCGGCTCGTGGGGCTCCACGCTCGCACTTGCCTATACCCAGGCACACGCCCACGCCGTGGTGGGCTGCGTGCTGCGCGGGATATTCCTCGGCCGGGCAATGGAGGTTGACTGGTTCCTGCACGGCCTGGCGCGGGTGTTCCCCGATGCCCATGCCGCCTTCAGGGGGTTTTTACCCGAAGCCGAGCAGCATGATCTGCTGGGGAATTATCTGCGGCGGCTGACCGACCCGGACCCGCAAATCCACGCGCCCGCAGCGCGCAGTTGGAGCCTTTATGAAGGCTCGTGCTCGACCCTGCTGCCCAGCCTGGATGCCGTGACGGCCTTCGCACAGGACCGCGCGGCGGTCGGCCTCGCGCGGATCGAAGCGCATTATTTCGCGCATGATTTGTTCCTAGCCCCCGGCGGGCTGCTCGCGCATATGGCTACCATGCACAGCATCCCCGGTGAGATTATCCAAGGGCGGTATGACATGATCTGCCCGGCGCAGAGCGCCTTTGAACTGGCACAATCCTGGCCGATGGCGCGGCTGACCTTGGTGCCCGATGCCGGGCATTCGGCGCTGGAACCCGGGGTGCGGCTGGCACTGATCAGCGCGCTGGAGCGTTGCAAAAACTTGACATGAGGTGGGGCTGGGGGCTCAATCTGGTGGTTTGAGCTTTGGCTGCGGCCGGGGAGAGTAGATGACGTTGTCACGGCGGGCCGTTTTGGGTTCAGCGTTGGGGTCGGCCTTCGGGTTGCCTGGCTTGGCTCATGCGGCACCGGCCTGGCCGGGGGCGCTGATCATGGGCACCGGGCGGGCCGGTGGGTATTACAGCGCCTATGGCGCGGCCTGGGGTCGGCTGGCCAGGCAGGCGACAGGGGTTGAGATCGCATTCCGCGCCTCCGGCGGGGCGGCGGCGGATATTTTGCTGATCGAGCAGAACGAAGCGCAACTCGGCATGACGACGCTGATTGTCGCCAACGAGGCGCGCCGGGGCACCGGGGCCTGGACGGCGGGGGTGAAATTCCGGTCGTTTCGCGGGTTGTTCCCGATGTTCGACTCGATGGTGCAGATCGTCGCCCCGGCGGGCACGGGGGTGAGCACATTATCGGGGCTGGCCGGGCGGCGCGTGGGCGTGGGGCCGGATGGCGGCAGCGGCGCTGCCTCTATGGCGCCGATGCTGCATTCCCTGGGTATAAAACCCGCTTTGCTGGCCCAAGGCGGGTATGAGCAGCAGGTGGCCGGTATGCTGGCCGGGCGGCTGGATGCCTGTGCATTTTTGGGCGCGCCGCCGATCCCCGCGATCACCCGTGTTGCCATGGGGCGGCCGTTATCGCTGATCGGCTTTTCCGCCGCCGAGGCGCAGCACGTGGCGCAGACCCAGCCGGGGATGAGCCCGACGGTGCTGCCCGCCGGGAGCTTCCCCGGTCAGAAGGTGGCGGTGGGCAGTGTCGGCACCGGGAATTTCGCGATCTGTGCGGCATCGTTACCCGTTTCCCTGGTGCGCGCGATCACGCTGGCGGCATTACGCAACCGCGACCAGTTGGCCGGGATTGTGCCCGGCATGGGCGGCAGTGCCGGGGCACAAGACATGCTGCGCGGCGATATCGGCCTGCACCCTGGCGCGGCGGCGGCATTACGCAGCTTCGGGCTGGATGTTCCGGCGCGGTATGTGTGGGGTTAGGTGGGTGGGGGCGGCGCCCTAAACCAACAACCCATCGCGCAGGGTAACCTGCCTGTCCATGCGGGCGGCGAGGTCTGGGTTGTGAGTGGCGATCAGGGCGGCGATGTTCTCGGCGCGCACGATGCGCAGCAATTCCGCGAACACGATGTCAGCCGTGGCGACATCGAGGTTGCCCGTGGGCTCATCGGCCAGCAGCAGTTGCGGGTGGTTGGCGAGCGCGCGGGCAATGGCGACGCGCTGTTGCTCCCCGCCCGAGAGCTTGCCCGGCAGGCTGGCCGCGCGGGCCTGCAAACCCAGGCGGGTGAGCAGATCAAGCGCGCGGGCCTGGGCCTCGGCTTGTGGCGTGCCCGCGATCATTTGCGGGATCGCGACATTCTCTAAGGCCGTGAATTCCGGCAGCAAATGATGGAATTGATAGACGATGCCGATATCGCGCAGGCGGATTTTGGTGCGCGCGTCATCATTCAGGCGCCCGGCATCCTCACCATTGATCAGCACGCTGCCCTGGTCGGGTTTTTCCAGCAACCCGGCCAGATGCAGCAAGGTGGATTTGCCCGAGCCCGAGGGCGCGACCAAAGCGGTGATCTCCCCGGCTTTGAGGGTGAGCGAGGCACCCGCCAGGATGGTGAGCCCGGCATCGCCGGCTTTATACACACGGTGCAGCCCGCGCAGCTCCAGGATGTTACTCAACGCGCAGAGCCTCGATGGGGTCGATCCGCGCGGCCCGCCATGACGGATAAATGGTGGCGAGCAGCGAGAGCGCGCAGGACATCATGAGAACCAGCCCAACCTGGTGCCAGTCGAGCTTCGCGGGCAGGGATTCGAGGTAGTAGACAGTCGGGTCGAACAATGGCGTGCCCGTGACGCGCGAGACGAATTCCTTGATCGGCTCGATATAGGCGCAGAACACCACACCCAAACCAAAGCCGATAAACGTGCCGAGAATACCCACCGAGGCGCCGCACATAAGGAAGATGCGCAAAACCGCGCCCGAGCTTGCCCCCATGGTGCGCAATATCGCGATGTCGCGGGCTTTGTCCTTTACCATCATGATCAGCGAGGAGATCACGTTGAACGCGGCAACCACGATGATGAGGGTGAGGATGAGGAACATCACATTGCCCTCCACCGTAACGGCGGCGAGGAAGGAATCGTTGTTCTGCCGCCAATCCTGGATGCTCAGCGGCAGGCTGGGCAGGCTGGTCACGATGTCACGCTTGATGGCGGAATCATGGTCCGGGTCGGTCACGAAAACCTGGATCTGGGTGGCCGCTCCCGACTGCTGAAACAGGGTTTGCGCGGCGGCGAGGGGCAAAAAGACAAAGCTCGAATCATATTGCTGCATCCCGGTCTGGAAGATCGCGACGACGCGAAACGACTGGATGCTGGGGATGGTGCCGATGATGGTGGGTTTGCCCTGCGGCAGAATAAGCGTGATGGATTGCCCGACGCTGAGGTTGAACTGGCTGGCGAGCCCGCCGCCAATGGCGATTACACCATCGCCCTTAAGGTCGGACAACGAGCCTGCGATGACGTGGTTTGCAACCGTGGGCAATGATTGCAGCCCCTGGGGCGTGATGCCGCGCGCGATGCCGCCGCTGGCACCACCCTCGGGGCCAGAAAACAGAACCTCCCCCTGGACGATGGGAAAAGCTGCGGTCACACCGTGAATCTTGCGGATTTTGGCGGCGATGTCGTTGTAATTATTCAGCGGCGCGCCTGCGCCATACACGCCGATATCGCCGTTCAGGCCGAGAATTTGGGCGAGCAGCTCCGCGCGAAAACCGTTCATCACGCTCATCACGATAATCAGCGTGGCCACACCCAGCGCGATGCCGACCAGGGAGAAAATGGCGATGACCGAGACGAAACGCTCCCCCCGGCGGGCGCGCAGGTAACGCGCGGCGATTTTGCGCTCGAAGGCGTTAAACATTGGCGGATGTGCTTTTTTGAAAAAAAGCACCAAAAAACTTTTGTAATGCTGGGCCATTGGCGTGGTGCGGCCAAAGCCCCTGGCCCCGAGTCAAAACGTTTTTTTGCTTCTTTTTGTTCACAAAAAGAAGTGCTTTTTCCCTCATGCCTGAACCTTCGCCAACGCCTCGGCAATGGCCAGCTCAAACCGCTCGCCGGTGGCGCGGCGTTTGAGTTCCACCTGCCCGTTGGCAGCACCGCGCGGGCCAACGATGATCTGCCAGGGATGACCCATGAGATCGGCCTCGGCGAATTTGGCGCCCGCGCGCTCGGCCCGGTCGTCATAAAGGCAATCAGCACCGAGCGTGTTGTGCAGTTCCGCGCAAATCTGGTCGGTCAGGGCATCGCCCTGGCGCAGATTGAGGATGGCGGCGCGGAACGGGGCGATGGCATCGGGCCAGATGATACCGGCCTCGTCGTGCCTTGCTTCGATAATCGCGCCGACGAGACGTGAGACGCCGATGCCGTAGCTGCCCATTTCAGGGAATATTTTGGCCCCATCCGGGCCTGTGACGGCAAAGTTCATGGCTTCGGAATATTTTGTGCCGAAATAGAAAATTTGCCCGATTTCGATGCCACGGCCCTCGCGCTTGCGGGCATCGGGGATGGCGGCCCAGGCGGCCTGGTCGTGTTTTTCATCCGTGGCGGCGTAGATGCTGGTCATTTGTTCATAAAAGGCTTCGACATTTGTGGCGGCGGCGGCGTTGCCGGTCTCGAACGCGGCGTCATAGAACACCCCGCTCTCGCCCGTGGGGGCGAGGATGTGGAATTCATGGCTGAGATCGCCCCCGATCTGTCCGGTATCGGCGCGCATGGGGATGGCGACGACGCCGATGCGCTGGAAGGTGCGCATATAGGCCAGCATCATTTTTTTATAGGCCAGCAGCGCGCCGGTATAATCGAGGTCGAAGCTATAGGCGTCTTTCATGAGGAATTCGCGGCCACGCAGAACGCCAAAGCGCGGGCGGACCTCGTCACGGAATTTCCATTGGATGTGATAGAGAATTTGCGGCAAATCGCGGTAGGATTTGGTGGCGTCGCGCAGGATGGCGGTGATCATTTCCTCATTTGTCGGGCCAAATAGCAGCTCACGGTCATGCCGGTCGGTGATGCGGAGCATCTCCTTGCCGTAGGCATCATACCGGCCTGATTCGCGCCAGAGATCGGCGCTCTGGATGGTCGGCATCAGCAATTCCTGGGCACCGGCGGCGTTCTGTTCCTCGCGCACGATCTGCTCGATTTTGGCGAGGACGCGCAAGCCGGCGGGCAGCCAGGCATAGATGCCCGAGGCCATCTGCCGGACCAGCCCGGCGCGCAGCATGAGCCTGTGCGAGACGATCTGCGCCTCAGCCGGGGTTTCCTTCAATGTCGGGATGAGGCTTTGGGAGAGACGCATGGGCACCCTTGAACGCGAGACGAGACGGTGTGGTGCTTAAAGCGGTTTGGCAGGCAGGGGAAGCGCAGCCAGCCTTGCATCGAGGTAATGCCGGGCCGGACGCTCGATGGTGGCGTATAACAAACCCCCGAAGCCGAGCGTGGACGCGAGCATGGCCGTGGCGAACAGCGCCGGGTGGGCGGCCGGGGCAGCGTGAAGCTGTTCAAAAACCTGGCAGATGATGGTCTCGGCAACGGCGAAGCTCATGTAGAATGAATAGGAAAAATGGCCAAAGCCGGTCAGCCATGGGCGGTGGCCGAACATCGGCGTCGGGGCGGTTTGCGCGTCCAGGGTAAGGGCGGCGAGCACGAGCCAGAGCCCGATCACCATGCCCGCATCAGCTGCAACGCAGAGAAAAAATACTGTCACGGCGAGGCCGCAGGCGCATAGCACGCGCGGGTTAATGGCAAGCGGCATAACCGGGATCAGCCGGGAGGTGGCGAGGCCGAGGATGAATTCCGGGACGAAGCGGAGCAGCCCGGCGGTGAAGGCGAGGTTGAGGCTGCCGTGATGCATATAGGCCATGAAACCGATGATAAGCACCAGCGCGACGACAAGCTGGATGGCGACGTAAATGTCGAAATAGCGCAACACCCGCCAGACCCAGGGGAAGGCGAGATACCCCGCCCATTCCGTGCTGATGGACCACGCCGGGTAATTCCAGCTTCCTTGCGGCGCGAACCCCCAACCCTGGGTGAGCGTGAGATTGGCCAGCAAGCCATCGGCGCCGAACCGCGCGGGCAGACGCGGGCTGTGGCCTGTGAGCGTGAAGGCGGCCAGCAGACCTATGAAACCCATGATGACAGCAAGATGCACCGGGTAAAGCCGGGCGAGACGGCGGCCCCAGAAGTTCAAAATCTCGGCGCGGGTTTGCGGTGGCGTGGGGTAGGCGCGCGCCAGGATGAAGCCGGAGAGGATGAAAAAGCCATCGACCCCGAGATAGCCATGGGAGATGACCGAGGCGATGAGATGTCCTAACCAGCCGAAATGCGCGGCGATGTTGACGTACAAATTGACGTGATAGGCAAAAACCCAGGCCGCGAAGGCGGCGCGGCAGATGGTGAGGTCGGTGATCTCATGTTTCGGGTTCATAACGATGAGACTGTCTAACCCGGCGGCTGGCCAAATGAAAGAAGCCCGCCAACCCCAAAGGGTGGCGGGCCAAGTTCA
>JAQNCU010000020.1 GCA_029077775.1 Acidocella sp.
GCGCGCCGATCATCATCGGCACGAACCAATTGCCGAAGCCGCCGATCAAGGCTGGCATCACGAACCAGAAGATCATGATCAGCCCGTGCGCGGTGATGATGGCGTTCCATTCACTGCCGCTGGTGATGATGTCGTTATGCGGGTACATTAATTGCTGGCGCATGATCATCGAGAGCATCCCGCCGACGCAGGCACCGATGATCGACATGGTGATGTACAGCGTGCCGATGTCTTTATGGTTGGTGCTCATCAGCCAACGGCGCACGAAGCCCGGTTTGGCGTGACCATGCGCGCCGTGTTCAGCGTGCGCGGCATGCGCATCATGCGCGGCCGGGGCGGGATCATGCGTGAAGGATGACATGCGTGGCTCCTGTGCGGGCTAATGAAGGGCTGAATCGGCCAGCAACGTGGCTGCTGGGGCCGGGTTCAGTGTTTGGGTGGGCACGGTGTTCTCGGTGTAATTGGCCTGCGCCTGTTTCACCCAGGCCAGGTAATCCGCCATTGGCACGGCCTTGATCTCGATCGGCATGGCGTCATGCCCGAGGCCGCAGATCTGGTTACATTGGCCGTAATACGTGCCAGCCTTGGGGATCAGCGTCCAGCTATGAACGACGGTGCCGGGGATGGCGTAACGCTGCACGCCGAGCGAGGGCAGATAGAAGCCGTGCAGCACGTCACCTGAGGTGATGTCGAATTTGATCTTTTTGCCAATGGGAAGGACCAGCGGATGATCCACCGAGAGGCGGCGAATTTGCCCGGGCTGGAGCTTGTCATCCGGGATCATATAACTGGTGTAATCAAGCCCCGGTACGGCATTGTAGCTGTATTCCCAGTACCATTGATGGCCCGTGACCGTGACGGTCATATAGGAGTTGCTGTCATCGGCCTCGTAATAGATCAGGTTGATCGACGGGATGATGATGATGGCAAGGATAAGGGTGGGAACGACGATCCACACAACCTCGATCAAGGTATTATGGGTGACGGTGCCGGGCACCGGGTTCCGCCGGGCGCTGAAGCGCCACATGACATAACCCATGAGTATGCCGACGAAGGCGACGACGCCGAACATGATCCAGAGCACATATTTCATCAGCCAGTCGATTTTGACCATCATCGGGCTGCCCGCCACGGGAAACCACATCTGCCAGTTATGCGGCGCGTTGACATAGGCATCGGCGGCCGCCAGCGGGCTGGTGCCGGTGGTCTGCGCGAGGGCCAGATGGCTGAACGCCGCGAAGGCGACGACCACGCCGAGGACCAGTTGGAGGCGGCACTTCATGCAAGATATCCCGATCGCTGGCCGGTCTGTGAATTCACCCCGGCGCATGCCCATCTGATATAAGGCGGACCCCATAAGATCAAGTTTATCGGCGCGGTTATATTGCGGCTGCGAACATGCGGCGGCCTGAATGGCCGCAAGCGGGGATGGTTAGTTGCGCAGCGTGACCAGACGGAACAACCCGAAGGGCCGCATTTTTTTGATGGTGGCGGTTTTCAGGTCATCGGGCGTGAACATGTGGCCGAGCCGGAAATCAGGGTGCCAGCCGAGCAAGGATGAGGCCGGGGCGAGCGCGCGCTCAACCCACCATACCGGTCCGCGATCCTGCGCAAAATGGTTGACGAGCAGGATAACCCCGCCCGGCCTCACCACACGGCGCAATTCCGCGACCAAAGCGCGCGGGTCCGGCACCACGGAGGCGACGAACATGGCGACCGCGATGTCGAACTTGGCGGTGGCGAAGCTGGTGGCCTGCGCGTCCATTTCCAACAACCCGTCGATATTGTGCAGGCCAAGGCCAAGGCTGCGGGCGCGGGCCTTGACCAGCATTTCCGCCGAGAGATCGATGCCCGTGACGCGCTTGGCCTGATTGTCTAAAGGCAGCGCGAGGCCCGTCCCGACCCCGACTTCCAGCACCTGTTCGCCCGGCGCGTTGTTGACGGCGCCAACAGCGGCCAGCCTGGCGTGACGGGAGGCGATGCCGAACCAGTTATCATAAGTCCGCGCCCAGCGCCGATAAGCGGCGCGGACGGCATCGGCATCCATCGGTGCACGGGGGCCAGCGAGCGCTGCGCCGTAAGCATCAGCCATGTCGATTCCTTAACCTGTCATGAAATTGCCTCATAGCTTGGCCCGGATTGCGTGATCAGCGCAATGGGGGCATCGCACTCTAAAATCCAAACTTGACCGAACGGCTGTTGGTGGCGGCGAGGCGGTTGAGGCGGGCGAGGGCGAGGAGCGGGAAAAATCGCGCATAGCCATGGTATTTTAAATAGAAGATGCGTGGGAAGCCGACCGCGTTATAGGCAGGGTCGGTCCAGCTCCCGTGATCGTCCTGGGTGGCTTGCAGAAAGGCGCTGGCGCGCGCCAACGCGGCATCCTCCGCGCGCCCGGCGGCCATCAGGCCGAGCATGGCCCAGGCGGTCTGGCTGGGCAGGCTGGCGGCGGCGGGGCCTTGGAATTCACCGGGCGGGGCGCTGGCATAGGTCTCGCAATCCTCGCCCCAGCCGCCATCGGGGCGTTGTTTGGCGAGCAGCCAGGCGCAGGCGCGGGTCACCGCCGGGTCTTCGGGCGGCACACCGGCGGCGTTCAATGCGCACAGCACCGACCAGGTGCCGTAGATATAATTCGTGCCCCACCGCCCGAACCAGGAGCCATCGGGCTTTTGCGTGGCCCGCAGATAGGCGATGCCGCGTTCGATGGCGGGGCGGTCCTCAGGCTGGTTGAGCTGGGCGAGGAACGCGATACAGCGGGCCGTGACATCCTCGGTCGGCGGGTCGAGCAGCGCGCCATGGTCGGCAAACGGAATATGGTTGAGGTATTGCCGGTCGTTATTGATGTCGAACGCGCCCCAGGCGCCGTTGGTTGATTGCATGCCCAGCACCCAGTCCCGCGCGCGGGCGATGGGCGTGGCATAAGCAGGGTTGCGGCTGCGGTGCAGGACCATGGCAGCCACCGCGGTATCATCGACATCCGGGTAATGCGCGTTGTTGTACTGGAAGGCCCAGCCGCCGGGGGCGACATTGGGCGCGTTGTCTGCCCAGTCGCCCTTAATGTCCAAAACCTGGCGGGGGACCAGCCATTCACAGGCGCGGGTGAGCGCGGTATCGGCGCGGCACTCGGCCAGGGCGTGGGCGGCCAGCGCGGTATCCCAGACCGGGGAGACGCAAGGCTGACAATAGGCTTCATCCTCGCGGATGACCAGAAGGTTGCGTACAGCCTCCCACGCGATGGTGAATTGCTCCTCGTCGCCGAGGTGGTCAAACATCATGGCGGCATTGGCCATGGCGGGGTAGATGCCGCCCAGGCCGTCTTGTCCGTTCAGCCTGGTGGTGGTGAATTCGATGGCGCGTTCAATGGCGCGCGCGCGGCTGGCGGCGGGGAAATACTGCTCGGCCCTGCGCAGCAGGGAATCCACCGCCTTGAACACATAGCCCCAAAGCGAGCGATAGGGGCCGCGAATATAATCGGTGATCTGCGCCGGGGCGCGGCGGAACAACTCGTCCACGCGGATGTTGCGCGGGTTGCGGGCGCGCGGGCGTTTGACCATGAGCACCAGCAGCGGGGTCATGACCGTGCGCGACCAATAGGAGACCTTACGCATGTTGATGGGAAACCACGGCGGCATGAGCATGAGCTCAACCGGCATCACCGGGCAGGCGGACCAGGGCACCGCCCCGAACAGGGCAAGCTGGATGCGGGTGAAGACATTCGCGCGCTCCGCCCCGCCGCGTTCCAGGATCAGGTTGCGGGCTTTGACCATATGTGGGCCGGCAGGGTCGTCGCCGATGGCTTTGAGCGCGAAATAGGCTTTCACGCTGGCTGAAAGGTCGAACGCGCCGCCATGAAAGAGCGGCCAGCCGCCGGGGTTCTGCGCGTCGCGGCCCTGGATGCGGCGCAGATAGACACCAATTTTTTGCTGCAATGCCGGGTCGATCCGGTCGAGGTAATGTTCCAGCAGCACATATTCGGCGGGGATGGTGGCGTCGGCCTCAAGCTCGTAGACGAAATGGCCGTCCGGCTTCTGGTTGGCGAGCAGGGCGTCGCGGGCGCGGGCGATGGCTTCGGTCAGATTGATATTCACCGGGCGGCTTATAGCGGGGTTTTTGCGCGGCTTGCCAGTTTTGCGGTTCGACATCGGGGTGCGGGGGCCTATTCAGGAAGTTTCATGAGGATCGTGGCGGCTTCATTGCCGGAGCGGATCGCGCCCTCGATGGTGGCGGGCAGGCCGGTATCGGTCCAGTCCCCGGCGAGCACAAGGTTCGGGTTGGCGGTAATGGCCCGGGGGCGGCGGGTCTGTTGTTCGGGTGTGCCCAGAATGGTCGCCCGGCGCTCCCACAGCACACGATGGGCGGGTATGGCGGCGGGCAGAGTGAAGGCCTGCCCCAGCTCCGCCCAGACGCGCGCCGCGATCTCGGCATTGTCGAGAGCGGCGTAGCGGTTGGCGGCCGAGATGGTGACCGAGAGCAATTCAGGCCGGGCGAAGGCCCATTCGCTCAACCCCCCGGTGAAGCCCCAGAATCCGGCCTCACCCGGCGGGATGCTGGCCTTGAAATGCAGGTTGCAGATGGACTCGAATTGATCGGGCACGACCAGGCCGGGCACCAGTTCCGCCGCCACCCAGGGCGGCACGGCGAGGATGGTGGGCATGTTGGCGTCCAGCACCGTAACACGGCGGCCAAAGTGAAGCGTCGCCCCGTGGGTGCGCAGCCAGTCCACTGCCGGGTCGATGAAGGTCTCGGACAGGCCGATACGGGCGTAACGCGGCAGGCTGGCTGCCCCGCCCAGTGCCATGGTTTCCTCCAACACGGCTTGCAATGGTCCGCAGGCAGCCTCATCCGGCATGGTGTTGAGCGCCGAGATGGCCAAAGGTTCCAGGAAATTGCGGGTGAGCGGGTTGTTGCGGGGTAATATCGTGCCGAGAATGTCATGGGGCCGGGCGCGGCGCAGGCGATTCAGGGCCAGATAGTCGAGCGCGCGCGTGCCCGGCACGCGATGGCGGCGGCGCAGGACCCACCAGGGAAAGCGCCCGTCATTCAGCCGCAAGGTCCAGTGGCGGCTTGTGGTGAAATCATAGAACGGAAAGACCGCGCTGGCGGGCCCGGTGAGCGCCCGGCGCGCGCCCAGACGGTTGAGGTAATTAAGCGCCGCGAGATTGCCCGAGAGCAGCAGATGATTGCCGTTATCGACCCGGCAATCGAGAATTTTGTCGAAATAGGAGCGCGCCCGCCCGCCCGCCGCCGGGGCGGATTCCGAGACGATGACGTGCCGCCCACTCTCGGTCAGCAAACAGGCGGCGGCAAGACCGGCGAGGCCGGCACCGATGACATGCACGCTCATGGTAGCAGCAGCCGCGCCGTGAGGGCGAGCTTGCGCCATTTCGGCAGGCGCGCGCGCGGGCCAGTATAAGTGAAATTCTGCGCGCGCAGAATGCCCAGCAAGGGCTGATAGCTGGCCGCCATAAGCCGCGCCGGGCGCATGGCGCGCGGGTTGCAGCGCGCCATGGCGGTGGCGGCGGCGGTGAAATTCTGCGCCGCCATATCCGCCACCCGTGTGGCGATGACGGGCAAAGCAGGGGCGGCGAGGATGGTTGCCGGGTCGGGCGCGGTGCCGGTTTCAGTAAGGTACTCCCGGGGCAGATACAGCCGCCCGCGCGCCGCATCCTCGGCCACATCGCGCAGAATGTTGGTGAGCTGGAGCGCGCGGCCCAGCGCGAACGCCACCTCCTGCCCGGCCGGTGAGGGCTCGCCGAAAATGCGCACCGAGAGCCGCCCGACGGCGGCGGCGACACGGTCGCAATAAAGATCGAGCGTGGCGAGGTCGGGGGCGATGATGGGATCGCCCGCATCCATTTCCATCCCGTCAATGATCGCGAGAAAATCGGCCTCGCGCAGTTCATACGCACCAATGGCGGCGCGCAGGCAGGCGGTGATGGCATCGCTGCTCTGGCCCTGGAAGGCGGCGGCGATTTTGCCGCGCCAGGCATCGAGGGCGGCGCGTTTGGCGGGCAGTGGGCCGTCTTCATCGGCGATGTCATCGACCACGCGGCAAAACGCATAGACCCCGTACATCGCATGGCGCCGGGCCGGGGGCAGGATTTTCATGCCGTAATAAAACGAGGTCCCGGCGGCTTTTACCGATGCGGTGACGGCGCGGATATCGTCGTTTGTCATAGCAGGTGGCTGAGCGCGCCGATGGTGGCGCCGATGAAATCGGGCTTGCGGAGCGCCACCCGGGCGGCCAGCGGGTCGCCGATACGCAGCCGGGCGGTGAGACGGCGGGCCAGCGCCGCGATGATCGCGGTTTCAACCCGCAGCCGCCGGGCCGCAACGCCGCCGGGCAGGGCGGCGGCGGTGGCATTGAGGGTGGCAACGCGCGCCAGCATGTCGTCGAACACCAGGCGAAGGGCGGGGATGGCCTCGGCGCGGGCGATGTCGTCGATACCCGCATTGTGCGCGGCCAGCAGGTCGGCGGGGATGTAGCAACGGTCCAGCGCCCGCAGATCGTTCGCGCAATCTTGCAAATGGTTGAGGATTTGCAGGGCGGCGCAGAGCGCATCGGAGGCGGGCCAGGTGCTCGTGGATTCGCCGTGCAGGTCCAGCACGTAGCGCCCGACCGGGGCGGCGGAATAGCGGCAATATTCCAGCAGCTCCGCCCAGTCGGCGTAGCGGGACTTCACCGCGTCCTGGCGGAAGGCGTGCAGCAATTCACGCGCATGGATGGTGCTGATTCCGGTTTGCGCGAGCGAGGCGCGCAGGCGCGCGGCACTTGGGGCCGTGGCGTCGTCATGGCTGGTGCCGGTCAGGATGTCCTCCATGATGTCCAGCCGGGCGCGCTTGGCGGCGGGGCTTAAACCGGCATGGTCGGCGATGTCATCGGCGTTGCGCGCGAAGGCGTAAAAAGCGTGGATATGCGGGCGCAGGGCGGCGCGGATGAAAAGCGAGCCGACCGGGAAATTCTCATCCGCGCGGTCTTTGCCGGACCAGGATTCCACCGCCGCGGGTTGCGGGGCAATTATGGGGATGATGGCGTTGTCGTTTGCGGTCATGCCGGGTTGCCATAGGCGCGGTGTTTCCATTTGGCGCCCTGGCCGCGCCAATGTCCGAAAGCCGAGGCGATGGTGGCGGCCATGTAGAACAGCGCGATGAAGGGCAGGGTGAGCGCGTAGGCGCGGCTGAGACGATAGCGCGCCAAAGTGGGAAAATAGCTGAGGATGGCGAGGATGGACGCCCCAAGACCAAAGATGAATCCGAGGCCATGGCCGAAAGCGACCTCATACGGGGCAACCAGCCAGACCAGCGCCAGGCCGATGATGGTGGCGGCGAGCAGGAGAGGGTTATAATTCAACTGCGTGAAGGCGGTGCGGGTGATCATGTTCCAGATATCGGCGATATGCGGGTATTTGCGGATGGACACCGCGAGGCCGGAATGGCCGAGGAAGATGGGCCCGCGCGCCTTGATCTCGCGCGCCAGCGAGACATCGTCGATCAGCGCGTGCTTGATACGTGCCAGCCCGCCGCTGCGCGCCAGAGCCTCCCGCCGCAGCAGGATCGTGCCGCCCGCGGCGGCGGCGCGGGGGTTGAGCGGGTCGTTCACGCTGGCGAAGGGGTAGAGCATCTGGAAAAAATACACGAAAGCCGGGATCAGGAAACGCTCCGCCCATGAGACGCAGTTCAGCCGGACCATCTCAGAAACCATATCCACGCGCGGGGCCTGCAGGCGGGCGACCAGGGTGGCGAGGTGGCGGGGGTCGTGCGTGATGTCCGCATCGGTGAACAGGATCAGCGGTGCCTCGCTGGCCGCCACCCCCTGGGCGAGCGCCCAGAGCTTGCCCGACCAGCCCGATGGTTTGGCGGCCCCGGTGATGATGGTCAGGCCCGTGGCGTGGCCCGCCAGGGTGGCGGTGTTGTCGGTGGAATTGTCATCGACCAGGATGAGCCGGAAATGCCCCGGGTAATCCTGCGCCAATAGCGAGGCGATAACCGGGGCGATGGTTTCCGCCTCGTCACGCGCGGGGATGATAATGTCTACATCCGGGGCATCCGAAGGCTGGGCGGGGGTGAGTTCGGGCGTGGACTCCCAGAAGCGGACCGGGGCGAAGACGAGCCAAAGCCAGATGAGCAGAGCGAGCGCCGCGATCATGTCAGGTGGCCCTCGGTGCGGAACCAGGCGAGCGCATCGGCCACCGCCAGGGCGGCGGGGCGGGGGGTATAGCCCAGCGTGGCGGTGGCGCGGGCGGAGGAGAAGAACATTTTTTTACGGGCCATTTTAAGGATATCCGGCGTCATTAGCGGGGTTTTGCCCGTGATGTTAGCCACCGCCTCCAGCACCCAGGCGAGCGGCATGAGCGGCGTGATGGGCAGGCGCAGGCGCGGCGCGGGCCGGTTGGTCGCCGCCGCGATCATCGCCAGCAAGTCGCGCAGCATCAGGTCCTCACCGCCCAGAATATAGCTCATCCCCGGCGTGCCGTGGCGCAAAGCGAGCAGATGGCCTGTGGCGACGTCATCGACATGGACGATGTTGAGCCCGGTATCGACAAAGGCGGGCATCCGGCCACGCGCGGCATCGAGGATCATCTGGCCTGTGGGGGTGGGTTTGACATCGCCGGGGCCGACCGGGGTGGAGGGGTTGACGATGATGATGGGCTGGGTGCGCGCGAGGGTGAGGACCGCCTGTTCAGCATCAAATTTCGATTGTTTATAGGCACCTGTGTGGTGCGCGGGTTCGATGGGCGTGGCCTCGTCCGCCGGTGTTCCGTCATGGGTCAGGCCGAGGGCGGCGACCGAGCTGGTATAGACACTGCGCTCCACCCCGGCGGCGGCGGCGGCGCGCAGCAATCCGAGGGTGCCGTCGATGTTGACGCGGCGCATGGCGGCGGCGTCGGGCACCCAAAGGCGGTAATCAGCCGCGACATGCAACAGATACCGGCAGCCTTTCAGGGCGGGCGCGAAGCTGGCGGGGTCGCTGAGGTCCAGGGGCACGATCTCGGCGTCAAACCCCGCCAGGTTGCGCGGGTTGCTGCCCGGTCGGGTGGTCAGGCGCAGGCGGTGGCCTGCCTTTTGCGCGGCGCGGGCAACGGCGGCACCGACAAAACCTGTGGCACCGGTTACGAGTGTCAGATCAGTCTGGCCCACGCCACGCCCCCCTTGCCAGGTGTTGAGGTTCACATAAAAGCAGCAGCCGCCATATAGTCGAGCATGGAGGCCGCTATCGGAACGCTGTAGACCGTATTGCGGCGGCGCGCGCAATGAGGGGGTATAGATGAGTGAGGCAGTGATCGCCCAGGCGGATTTTAACTCTCGCCATTGGCGATATCCGGTGGCGGGGCGGATCAGGCCCGGGGCGGATGCGCATTTCGAGATGCTGACCCGGCTGCTGGCGGAGACCTATAACCCATATAAGCCTGCCGTGCTTGACTGGCCGAAGCTGGAACCTGAGACCCTGGCCCGGATAACCTCGCTGCCGATTTGGGATATCGCGGTGCAGACCGAGATTAAGGCGGCGGCGCGGATCAGGGCTTTTGCCCGGACCGTGCGCAGCGACAAATTGCGCGCCGCGCTTAACCACATGGCCGATGAGGAGGCGCGGCACCGCGATGTGCTGTCACGTCTGGTGGCGGCCTATGACATTCCGATGCAGCCGGAAGCGCCCTATGAGCCGCCGCGGGACACTGAATGGGGGTTCATGGTGACCGGGTATTCAGAATGCGTGGATAGTTTTTTCGCCTATGGGTTGTTCGAGATGGCGAGGCAATCAGGGTTTTTCCCGCCGGAGCTGGTCGACACGTTCGAGCCCGTGGTGCAGGAGGAAGGGCGGCATATTCTGTTTTTCACCAACTGGATCGCCTGGCACAAGGCCACCATGCCGTTATGGCGGCGGCCCTATTTCCTGCTGAAGGTGGCGGCGGTGTGGGGGTTTTTGATCTGGGAGCGGATTGGCATCGCGCGTGGGGTGGATGGGCTGGAGGCCGGGGATGCGAATTTCACGGTCAATGGCACCAAGGCTCTGGCCGATGAGATGGACCCCGCCAAGCTGATTGATATCTGTCTGGCGGAGGATAAAAAGCGGATGGCTGGGTATGATGAGCGGTTGCTGCGCCCGACCACCATGCCGCGTCTGGCCCGGCTGGCCCGGCGGTTTATGCGGCCGAAACAAGTGCTGAAACACGCATAGTGGCATCGCGGCTGAAATTGCTCCCGGCGGGCTTTGCGCTGGCCGGGGTCGCAGTGGTCACGGGGCTCGTGGTTTATTATGGCGTGGGCGATGTGCTGCGCGCGCTGGCGGCGGTGCGGGCCCGCGAATTCGGCTGGTATGTGGCAGCACAGCTTGGCATCACGTTGGGGCTCGGGCTGTGCTGGCGGGTTTTGCTGCGGGCCCGCCGGGGCGGCGGCTTTTGGCTGTGCACCTGGGGACGGCTGGTGCGTGATGCGACGGGGGAGTTTCTGCCGTTCAGCCAGGTGGGCGGGTATGTGATAGGGGCGCGGGTGATCACCCTGGGCGGGGTGGATGTGGCCGACGCGGCGGCCAGCACGATGGGCGATATCACCACCGAATTTCTCGCGCAGTTGAGCTTTATCGGCATCGGCCTGGCGCTGTTGGCGCATAAGGTGCCGGGCAGCCGGTTGTTTTTGCCGGTGGCGATCGGGCTCGGCATTGCCGTGGTGATGGGGTTTGGCCTCGTGCTCGTGCAACGCGGCTCAGGTGCCAAGGCGTTTGGCGGGATCGTGCGGCGGATAGCGGGGCGGGCTGGCGAGGGGGTGGCGCTGAACGCGGCGCGGCTGCAAGCGGCGCTGGATGCGATTTATGCCGAGCGGATGCGCCTTACGCTGTCGGCCATATTCCATTTGTTCTGCTGGTTCGGCACGGCGGGCGCGTCTTATATCGGGTTCCACGCGCTGGGCGTAAATTTGTCTTACGCCGATGCGATGTGCATCGAGGCGATGCTGCATGCGATCATGGCGCTGGCGTTTTTTGTGCCCGGACGAGTGGGCATCCAGGAAGCGGCATACACGCTGCTGGGCGGGTTGTTCGGGATCCCGCCGGACCTGGCACTCTCACTGTCACTGATGCGCCGGGCGCGCGATTTTGTCATCGCGGTGCCCGTGCTGGTGGCGTGGCAAGGGGTGGAAGCGCGGCGGCTGAAGGCGGCGGTTTAGGGCTAATAATCCTCGTCGGCGACATACGCGCCGATGCGTTGCACGAGGTCTGGGGAGCGGCGGGCGAGGATGATGCCGTAGATGATGGCGATGACGAGGCCGATGCCGACCAGGGTGGGGAACAGATTATAGGGCGCGGGCTGGCCGGGCTGGACGAGGCCCCAAAGCGGTGCGGCGGTGCCAAGGACGGCGAGTGCCGGGATGATACCATGTTTCAGCACGCTGAAATCCGCGCGGTGGAAGCGCAATATATAGACCGGCAGAGCGATGGTGGTGACCAGATAGACGATGATGATGGGGATGGTGCCAACCGTGCCCGTGTAGTCAAAGATCGTCACCGGATCGAGGTTCCAGCCAAAGATGAACGTCACCGCCAGGGAGAAGATGATATAGGCCCAGGTGGCGGTGGCCGGGGTTTTGTATTGCGGGTGGATTTTGCCGAAGAAGCGGGGCAGCAGACGCTCCCGCCCCGCGCTGAACAATATGCGCCCCTGGCTGTTGGTAAGGCCGAGTAGACAGGAGAAAATGCTGGTCATGCCCGCGAGATAGGCGAGGATGAGCAGGCTTGCGGCGGAGCCTTTCAGCGCGTCGATGAAGGGGATTGTGGAATTGCCGATGGCTTTGGCGTCGTTATGGAACGCGATCTCAGTCGCGTAAGCCAGGAAGACATAGACCAAACCAATGGCAATGGTGCCGATGACCAGCGCGCGGGGGATGTTTTTGCGCGGGTTTTCGGTCTCCTCGGCCAGGGTGGCTGAATTTTCCCAGCCGACGAAGGAATAGACCGCGAGCGGAAAGCCGAGCCAGATGCCGCCCAGGCCGCCCGAAAGGTTGGATGGCAAAAATGGCGCGAGCGAGAGGGCATGGCTGTTGACCACCAGCATGACCACCGCGCCGACCAGCAGCAGCCCGGTCTCGAAATAAAAGAAGATCGCGGCCCAGGTGGTGGAGATGGAGACCCCGCGTGAGACCAGCGCGCCGCAGATGAGTGTCGCGACCACGCACAGCAATTGCCAGGGGATGTTGATGCCGAGGAAAAGTTTCAACGTGTCATGCGCCCAGCCGCCGGAAATGGCGACGATGGCCGCCGCCGCGATGGCGTAGCCAACCACCGTGAACAGCGAGGCCGCGGCACCGGCGGTGGGGCCGAAGGCCATGCCGATGAAGGTGACGAAGGAGCCCGTGCTGGGGCGGTATTTCGAGAATTCCGCGAGCGTGTTGCTGACCAGCAAAATGACCACCATGGCGACGATGATGGTGAGCGGGGCGGCAACACCGGCACCGCCGACGATGGCGCCAAAACCGAAATAGAAGCTGACCGCGGGCGCGATATTGGCCAGGGTGGAAGCCACGATCTGCGGCAGGCCGAGCGCATTGCGGCTGAGCCGGTCGGTTTTTGGTCCTTGTTCGGACATTTATCTGATCCCCGTTATGGTGGTTTACGCCAGCGGACAGCGCGCTGCATGCAGACAAGCACAATTTTCCGTGTGCCCAAGCGATAAAATCCGCGCTGGTTAGAATGATAACCAGATTTAATTAGTGCTCTTAATACGTAGGGGGCGTGATGGCGCTAAGGATTTCAGCCGGGGCAGCGGTGAGGTTGCGGAAGCGGTGCGGGGTGCGGCTGTCGAAATAATAGCCATCGCCGGGGCCAAGGGTGCTGGTATCGTCGCCTACGGTAAGCTCGACAGCGCCGGTAAGAACCATGCCGGCCTCCTGCGCGGCATGGGTGAAGGCCGCCCCGGTATCGGCTCCGGGGACATAGGTTTCATGCAGCATCAGCAATTGCCGGTTGGGGTGGTTGATGCCGATCATACGGTAGGAAATCGAGCTGATTTTGCCGATTTCGACGAAATCCTCGGCCCGGTAGAAGGGCGAATAGGGGAAGGAGGATTGCAGGTCCGAGAAGAACCCCGTGAGCGTGGTGCCGAGCGCATCGAGGATGGCGGCCAGGGTTTCCACCGTCGGGCTCATGCGGTTACGCTCGATGAGCGAGATGGCGGCGTGCGAGATACCCGAGCGGGTGGCGAGTTCGCGCACGCCGAGCTGGCGGCGGCTGCGCAGGGCTTTCAGTTTCTCTCCGATCTGCGGCATCCGCGCCCCCGAGTTGGTGGATATGTTGGTAATTATACTGGACACAGCGCGGTGACCGCGTTGTGGCGGAGACTGATCTACCCGAAGCTGCTGCGCAATATCTTCTGAGAGGTCCCGCCGTGATGAATGACAATCCGCAGGGTGTTACGTTCGTGAAGACGCCAGGGCGTGGCGGGGCGGCGAGTCAGATGGCCGACCAGGCGGGGATCGAGGCGGCGGTGCGCGAGATCATCGCCGGGGTGCGCGCGGACGGTGATGCGGCGCTACGGCGGTATTCGGCAGGGTTCGACCATGTCGAGCTTAAGGATATCGAGGTCAGCATGGCCGACCGGGCGCGCGCGGTGGCCGGGCTGGCCCCGCAGATGCGCGCGGATACGGAATTTGCCATCGCCAATGTGCGGGATTTCGCGCGCGCGCAATTAGGCACCATAGGCAGCCTGGAGGTGGAGACGATCCCCGGTGTGCATCTGGGGCATTCGGTGATCCCGATCCGGCGGATCGGCGCTTATGTGCCGGGCGGGCGCTATCCGTTATTATCGGCGCCGGTCATGACGATTGTGCCCGCCCGCGTGGCGGGGTGCGAGGAGGTGATCGCGTGTCTGCCGCCCGGCGCGCATCACGCAATGATCGCGGGGTGCCATCTGGCCGGGGCGGACCGGATATTCCGTGTCGGCGGGGCGCAGGCGATCGCCGCCATGGCCTATGGCACGGCAAGCGTTCCCGCGGTCGATAAGATCGTCGGGCCCGGCAATGCCTATGTGAACGAGGCAAAGCGGCAGGTGTTCGGGCGCGTGGGCATCGACCAGCTGGCCGGGCCGAGCGAGATTTTCGTGCTGGCCGATGCCAGTGCCGACCCGGTAATGATCGCCACCGATTTGCTGGCACAGGCCGAGCACGATGTGCGCACGCGGGTGGGGTTGATCACCACCGATGCGGCCATGGCGCAGGCTGTGCTGGCGGAGGTTGAGCGCCAGCTCTCCACACTGAGCACGGCTTCGGTGGCGGGGGCGGCGTGGCGCGATTATGGCGAGATCGCGTTGTGCGAAAACGAGGCCGTGATGGTGGCGTATTCCGACCATGTGGCGGCGGAGCATTTGCAGGTGCACACGCAAGATGCCATGGCGCTGGCCGGGCGGCTGCGCAATTATGGCTCGTTGTTCATCGGGGAACTGGCGAGCGTGGTCTATTCCGACAAATGCAGCGGCACCAACCATACGCTGCCCACCATGGGGGCCGGGCGGTATACCGGCGGGTTGTGGGTCGGCTCGTTCGTGAAAATCTGCACGCGGCAATGGATGGAGGAGCGTGGGGTGGCCGCCGTGGCGCTGCCCGCCATGCGCCAGAGCGAGGCGGAAGGGCTCGAGGGGCATAGGCGTGCAGCGGCGGCGCGGCTCAGCCGGGGGCGCCTGGGTTAGCGGGGTTGGCCGCTTGGTGGAAACGCGCCGGGAGCATCACATATAAGACCAATGATGTTGGATGATGGGGCGCACAAAGCGGCAAGGTGGGCGCGATGAGCGCGCCGGTGAAGCGGCCGCCATCAGACAGACGGCAATTGCGCGAGATCATCGCGGGGTTAACCGAAGGGGTTTTGCTGCTCGACACTGACGGGCGGATCATCTGGGCGAATACGGCGGCGCTTAGCGCCTATAAAGTCGATGATCTGGATGGGTTGGGCGGCACAGCGGATGAGTTTTTCAAGCGGTTCGACCTGCATTATCGCAACCATCATGAACTGAAGGCGGCGGAATTCCCCATGGCGCGGCTGCTGGCCGGGGAGGCGTTCTCAGACATGGTGGTGCGCGTGACGCGCCCCGGCGAGGAGGCGGCGCCACGCCGGGTGCACAGGTTGCGCGGGCTGGTGCTGACCACCGATGATGATGCACCCGACGCGCTGGTGCTGGTGGTCAGCGACGAGACCGAGCGATACAGCGCCGAGGACCGGTTTGAGCGCACGTTCAATGCCAACCCCGCGCCCGCGGTGATCTGCGCTGTGGATGATCTGCGGTTTGTGAAGGTCAATCAGGGGTTTTTGGATATGACCGGGTATGAGCGGGCGGCGGTGATGGGGCGATCAGTCTATGAGATCGACGTTCTGGAAAATGCCGAGGCGCGCGATGAGGCGATTGAGCGGCTGAGTGAGTGGCGAACGATCCGCCAGATGGAGGCGTGCCTGAAGCTGCCGAGCGGGGCGCATAAGCCCGTGGTGGTGGCCGGCCAGCCGATTGAGCTGAACGAGGCGCGGTGCATGTTGTTCACCTTTATGGACCTGGAGCCGCGCAAGCAGGCCGAGGCGTTGCTGCGCCAGAGCGAGGAGCGTTTTGCCAAGGCGTTCCGTCTGGCCCCGGTGCCGATGGTGCTGATGACGCTGGATGGGTTCAAGATCCTCGATGTGAATGATGCGTTCAGCGCGGTGATGGGCAAAGACGTGCCAACCGTGATCGGGCGCACCGCAATCGAGATCGAGCTATGGCAGGATGGTGAGCGACGGCGCGCCTTTGAGGCAGCTTTGCGCGCGCAGGCGACGGTGCGCAATTTCGAGGCACGGCTGCGCGTTGCCGATGACCAGATGATCGACTGCCTGATTTCCGCCGAGGTGGTTGAAATTGCCGCACAGACTTGCGTGTTGAGCGTGATGCTCGATATTTCCGAACGCAAGCGATCAGAGGCTGATCTGGTGGCGGCGATCGAGGCGGTGATGAAGGATACGTCCTGGTTCAGCCAGACAGTGATCGAGAAGCTGGCGAATTTGCGTGCGCCGCAAGCCGCAGCCCAACGCCAGATGGTGGTGGCGGCCTTGACCCTGCGCGAGCGCGAGGTGCTGGAGATGATCTGCGGCGGTATGACCGACCAGGAAATTGCCGCACAGCTCGGGCTTTCCCGCAATACCGTGCGCAACCATGTGGCGACGCTGTACGGCAAGATAGAAGTACACAGGCGCAGTGCGGCGGTGGTGTGGGCGCGCGAACGCGGGATCAGCGCGTATAAACAGGCGCCGTCGCGGGCAAAAAAATAGAGGCTTCGTACTGGGGCTTGTTGAGATTCAGGGATTCCCTTGGTCACGTTGTTTGTGATTCACGCTTTTCATGGAGCGATTTATTTTGACTGACGCCCAATGGGCGAAAAT
>JAQNCU010000352.1 GCA_029077775.1 Acidocella sp.
GGACGATTAAAATACGGCGCATTATTCGGTCTCCAACGCTGTGACCAGCGGGGTGAGCACCAGGAAGTGCAGAAAATACCAGGCGGTGAACACCACGGTCAGGATCAGGCTGACCAATGACGGTGTTGCCATGCCAACCAGAACCAGCCCGATGATATCGAGCCCGAGCACCAGCACCAGAAATTTAAAGAGCCCTCCCGGCCGCGCTTTCGGCCCTGAGCGGTCCAGCCAAGGCATGGCGAACAACACCGCCAGCGCGGCCACCACAACCCAGATGGCCCCATCCGTTCCCGGCATGACCGAGGCGATGGCCGAGACCGGCACAAGATACCAGGGCGGTACGATGATCGCGGGCACCACAAGGTCACTGCCCGCAACCAGGTTCAGCCGGTTGCTGCCCAGATGCGGCGCGAAAAATACCAGAATGGCGAAAATCAGCGCGAAGACCGCAAAGGCCGCGACATATTGCGCCACGTAATAGGGGAAGAACCCAACCAGCTTACCCGTTGGCGCCGGGCGCATGGCGGCGGTGGCGGCGCGGTGCAGCAGGACCACACCAAACAAAGCCAGCGCCAAAGTGATGTGAAACACGACCAGCCGCCCCAACGTGCCCGAACCGTCCGGCCCACCGAAAAACCAGGTGGCAAGCGCCCCCGGCGCGCCGCCAAGCAGCCCGGCGGTTTGTGTGGCGTGTGCCACGCTCCAAAACGCCACCGCGCCGCCGGTCAGCGCATAGCCCAGCCAGCCGACCAACAATAACAGGCTGAACATGCCCACACCGAGCCCCCAGACCAGCTCCCCCGGGGCGCGGTAGGCGCGGGTGTAAAGGGCGCGGAACAAATATAAATACACCGCGCCGAACAGCATGGTGGTGCCGATGCTGTGGAATTCATGCACCAGCCAGCCATCGCTCACATCACGGTCGATGAACTGTAACGCGCTGAACGCATGATGCGAATTATAATAGACCGCGAGCACAAGACCCGACAGCGTCAGCAGGATCATGGTGCCCATAATCATGGCCGGCAGTGCGGCCAGATACGGGGCGTCTGGTGCCAGACGGGGCGTGCTGAGATCGCGCCACCACGCCCCAAGGCAGGGCATACGGTCAGCGGTCCAGGATGGTTTTGCGGGCTGGCTCATAATTTTATCCCTCAACCGAACTGAATCTGGGCGGCGTTAAGGAAGGCGAAACGCGGAATGGCGAGGTTGCGCGGCGCCGGGCCGCTGCGCACCCGCCCCAGCGGGTCGTACACACTGCCATCGCACGGGCAGAGCCAGCCATCGAAGGCACCGCGCGGCTCAGCCGGGGCGTTGCCCTCCAGCTCGCATGGGGTGCCGGTATTCAGGCCGACCACAACGACATAACTCTCAAAACCCGGCTTCACCCGGTCATTGAAGCTCGCCGGGTCGGGCAGGGTGCCCGGGACCACGGCCCGATTATCCGCAATCTGTTGTTTGGTGAGCTTTCGGATATAGACCGGCAGACCCTGCCACACCACCCTGATGGCGGTGTTTTCGGCGATGTTGCCAATATCGACGATCAGCGCGGCGGCGGCATTGGCGTCCTCATCCGGGCCAAGCGCCGAGATCAGTGGCCAGGCGATGGCACCCAGCCCCACGGCAACCGACATGGCGGTGAGGATTTTGAGAAAATCCCGGCGAACCTCCGAGATCGTCTCCCCGGCCACCGCTTCGACCTGCGCCAAATCTTCCGCCATCTCGTCTCCTGCCGCGCGTGAATGCTCGGGGACACGCATGGCGGGATCGCCGGAAAAATTCAAGAGCGCGTGACGTGTTCGCAGCCGCGTATTAGCATGCCGCGCATGAACGATATCATGCAGCCACCCGTCCACGAAGCCCTGAAACCCGCCGCCACCCAATGGTTCGCGCAGTTGCGCGACAGGATCTGTGCGATGTTTGAGAGCATCGAGGATGCGGCGGGGCCGACCCCTGGGCGGTTTGTTCGCAATGTCTGGGACCGGCCCGAGGGCGGTGGCGGGCAGATGAGCGTTATGCGCGGCCAGGTATTCGAGAAGGTGGGCGTGAACATTTCGGTGGTGGACGGGCAATTCTCACCCGATTTCGCCAAGCAGATGCATGGCGCCGGGGCGGATGGGCGGTTTTGGGCGGCGGGGATCAGCCTGGTGGCGCATTTGCACTCGCCCCGCATACCGGCTGTGCATATGAACACCCGCATGATCGTCACCACCAAAGGCTGGTTCGGCGGCGGCGGGGATTTAACACCCCTGCAACCCGGCACGGCGCAGGCGGCGGAAGATGCCGCGTTTTTCCACGCTGCCTTTAAGGCCGCGTGCGACCGGCACGACCCGGATTATTATCCGAAATACAAAAAATGGTGCGACGAGTATTTTTTCCTTCCCCACCGGGGCGAGCCCCGCGGCGCGGGCGGGATCTTCTATGACTATCTCGACAGCGGCGATGCCGAGGCCGACTTCGCCTTCACCCGCGATGTGGGGGAGGCGTTTTTGGGCTCATACCCTGACATTGTCCGGCGGCGCATGGGCGAGACCTTCACCCCGGCTGAGCGTGAGGCGCAGTTGATCCGCCGCGGGCGGTATGTGGAATTCAACCTGCTCTATGACCGGGGCACGACCTTCGGGTTGAAGACCGGCGGGAACACGGAGGCCATCCTCATGTCGCTCCCGCCGGAGGTGAAGTGGGTTTAAGGCACAATCCCCACACCGCCTGGCGTGATCACGATAGAAGGCGGCGGGGTGTAATACACGGGCGGCGGCGGTGCGTAGTAAACCGGCGGCGGCGGCGCGTAATAGGCCGGCGGTGGCGGCGCGTAATAAAAACCGGGGCCCGGCCCGCGCGGATGCCAGTCATCGTCATGGTGGTGCCAGCCATCATCATCGTGGTGGTGCCAGCCGCTATCATCGCCGCCGCCATGCCAATCGCCATGGTCATCGGCCTGGGCGAAAGATGCCGAAAATATAAGGCCAGCGCAGAAGACAGCCCCGAGCGACAAGATCTTGAGGTTCATTGAACCAATCCCTTTCTATTCAGTGTACTTCATATGGGGTGTATCAATGGCATGATCATGCCCGAACCGCGGTAAAAAAAAGGCAAGACGGAAATAACCGGAAATCATTAGAATCAGCATGATAAGCAAGAAACCTCTTGCGAAACCGGCAGGGCTGGGTCAAGACTCCGTCGTCAAGCAATTTTTTGGTGGTCGAGGGTTTATTTTGCTGAGGATAATAAAAAACCGGCTGCGCGCGGCGGCAAGCCCCACCGTGTTTTTGACCATCACCGCGTATTTCGTGTGGAACGCGGTGCATGGGGCGAGCGGGCTGGAGGCGCAGCGCGCGCAGGCGCAGGCCCTGGCGGCAGCGCAGGC
>JAQNCU010000021.1 GCA_029077775.1 Acidocella sp.
GCCGACAATATACAGATATCCGTCATCGTCGATGTATCCCTCATCTCCCGTCAGCAACCAACCGTCGCGAAAGGCAGCGGCATTGGCTTCCGGTTTGCGGTCCAGCCACGCCCCCAGGGTGACATTCAACCCCATGCCCTCAGCCAGCGCCGGGATGGTGCCGAGATCGCCCTCCACCGTGTAAGTCCGGATGTTATGCGTATGCTGGGCGACCAGTGCGAGGTCGGACCTGATCTGCGCCGTGGTCGGGTAAACGCCGGTCTGCGGGCTTTCCCCCTTATGGAACGGCGAGAAGGCATACCCGCCGATCTCGCCGTGATAAGCCGGGATGTTTGTCACGGGCCGGTTGGCCCCCGCCCACACGCCAAAAGCGACGACCCCCACGCCCAGGGCAGCAGCCCAGGAGCTGGCGCTGGTCCATCCATTGCGTCCTTTCCGCTTGGAAGTCAGGGCTGTCTGCGGGCGAATTTGCGACTGAAACGTCATGGCGTTGGTCCGGGTCCACACGGGATCATCCCCGCATATGACGGTTCTTGACAGGCCAGTGCGGCGGTGGCTGGGCGCGATTGTGTCGCGATTAAGGCGGAGCGCATATTTCTTCGGTAAACAACGCCTGAAACAGCAAATATGGGCCTGACAGGCTTGGTCCGGCGCATAACCCTCCCCTCGGCGCGAAAACGAGCTAAACAGGCTTATGCCCCTTGCCATCGAACTGCTCATCCTGGCCGTGCTCATTTTATTGAACGGGGTTTTTTCACTGAGCGAGCTGGCATTGGTCTCGGCCCGGCGGGCGATGCTCACGCTGATGGAGCGGCGCGGTCTGCGCGGGGCGGCGCGGGCTCGGCACCTGGCCGATAACCCGCAAAGTTTTCTGCCCGCTTCGCAATTCGGGATCACCCTGATCGGTATTTTCTCCGGCGTGTTCGGGGGGGCCCAATTGGGGCAAAAACTCGTGGGCCCGATCAGCCATATCAGGTTTCTCAGCGCCTACGCGGCCCCGCTCTCGCTGGGGATCACGGTGCTCGGCATCACATTTTTAACCCTGGTTTTCGGCGAGCTGGTGCCAAAGCAACTGGCACTTCGCCAGCCTGAGCGGGTGGCCACCATCATCGCGCGGCCATTGGGTATTTTCGCCATCATCGCCACCCCGGTGGTCTGGCTTCTCGGCCGGTCCACATCGCTGGTTTTGAGTGCCTTCGGCCCCGCCGGGGAGGATCGGCGGGCAGTGAGCGAGGAGGAGTTGAAAGCCATGCTGACCGAAGGCGCTGAAACCGGCGTGTTGGAGACCGAAGAGCGCGACATAATCGAGCGCGTGCTGCGCCTGGCCGACAAGCCCGTGCGCGCGATCATGACACCGCGCACCGAGATTTCATGGATCGACCGCACCGCCCCGCGCGCCGCGATCATCGCCACATTGCGCGCCGCCCCGCATTCGCGTTTCGTGGTCTGCGACGGTGCCATCGATAATGTCGTGGGCATTGTGCAGGCCAAGGATATTCTCGACCGCGTGCTGGACGGCAAGGATATTTCGCTCGCCGCCGCCTTGCGCCAGCCAATGGCGATCCCGGATTCGGTCTCGGCGCTGGAGGCGCTGGAGCGTCTGCGTGGCGATACACTCGGGCTCGCCATCGTGCTCGATGAATATGGCAGCTTCGAGGGCATGGTCACCGCCGCCGATGTGCTGGAGGCGATCGTCGGCGATGCCGAGGACACCGCGCCAAAGGAAGGCGCATCACCACAGCATATGGAGCCGTTCGAGCTTGATGGCCTGACCCCGGTCGATGAGATAAAGGCAAGGCTGCATCTGCCATCTCTGCCCAATGAGGGCAGCTATCACACGCTGGGCGGGCTGATCCTCGCATTGCTGCAACGCCCCCCACGCCAGGGCGATGCCATCATCTTCGGCGGCTGGAAATTCGATGTCCTGCTCATGGATGGCCGCCGCGTGGAACGGGTGCGCGTGGCCAGAGATACGACTTATACTAATCTGCGAAGACAGTGACACATCCAAGTAAGCAGCCGCTTTTTTGAAAAAAAGCGGCGCAAAAAACTTTTGTTATGCCGGTGCCGGGCTTCTGGAACTCCAATGGCCCAGATTAATAATATTTTTTTGCTTCTTTTTGTTCACAAAAAGAAGCGCTTGCTGCCCGCCGAGAGTCATTCTTTAGGCCAGCTGGTATTAGATATAGGTCGCGGGACGCGAGGGGAACATTGGTCGCGGGACGCGACGGGAATTGAAACCAAAAAGCAGCAAAAAACATTGTTTTTCTGGGCCACGGGGGTGAAACAATCCGGCTCCCGATTATAAAAAAAACTTTGCGGCGCCTTTTCAAAAACGCCACTTGCTCTTGGTTACCCCACCCATTTTTCATCCAGATACCGCTTCACGCGCATCGGCAGAACGCCGTGCCAGGTTGACCCGTGATACCAGGCCAAGGCGCGCTCGGAATCCAGGCTCATAATGGCGAGGCAGGCGCTGGGCGGGACAAAGGGCTTCAAACTATGACCACGCAATAATCGCATGATATTCGCCGCCAGCACCCTGCCCTGGCGCACCGCGATGGCGCCCGAACGCGGCAAAGGCGGCGACATTCGGGCGTAATCTCCGGTGCCGAAAACATGGCTCTCGCCTGCGATCAACAGATTTGGTGCGGATAGAATTTCCGGTGCGGGTGTGTAGGCGTGGATGACATCATCCAACCCGGCGGGCAAAGCGGGGCCACGCCCGATGCCAGCGCGTTCCAGCGCCTGGGCGGCGATGGTGCGGGCGCGTGGCGGTGCCCCTGGCAGCAATTCCCCCCCCGCGACAAAAATCCGCGCCGCACCGCCGAGCCTGATGCGCAACGCCAGCGCCAGTTCAACGCCCGAGGCCCCAGCACCCAGAATGCCGATGCGCGGCGCGTTCTGGGCCTGCCACACCGCCATGCGCGCGAGAAATGCCAAAATCGGCTTTACCCCGCCTTGGGCTGCCACGCCGCCGAGCGCCAAGGACAAAATATCGAACGCGAGCGGCCTTGTGGTTTCCAGGAATAGCTGCCCGGCTGAAAACCTGCTGACCGGCGCGTTGTAGAATTCAGCACCACAGGCCGTGGTGAGCTTTAAAAGATCGATGCGCGCAGCCTCTGGCGCCACATCGCCACGCACCAGGGCCGGTAGCGCGCCGGTGTACCAGGCATAGGGCCCGTCATTCACCAAGGTAATTTCGGCGGCGATGTCATGGCGCGCGAGGATGCGCAACGCCACGATGTTGGCATGCCCTGCCCCGGCGAGCACCACACGCCTCATGGTGGCAAAATATCGCTCAAATATGGCGCTCCAGCGCGCGCGCGACCCGCAGGACCATGTCATCGCGGTACAAGGGTGCGGCGATCTGCACGGCAACGGGCAGCCCTGCTTCGTTCACGCCCATCGGCAATGACAAAGCGGGCTGGCGCGTCAGGTTGAACAAAAACGTCCAGGGTGCCCAGTCACGCCACAGGGACAGCACGGGATCAGACACCTTGGATGCGGCTAAGGGGGCGGTTTCCGGCACGCACGGGCAGATCAACGCGTCATAATCGAGCATCGCCATGGCGTGCGCAGCTTGTACCCGCGATGCCTCCGCCGCCAGCATATCGTTGGCGCTGACATCGGCGAATCGCGCGGCCATGTCCTGCAATCCCTCATCGAGCATGGCGCGGGAGGCGGGCGCGATGGTGCCAACCAGCCGCGCCAGTGCCGCACCCCAGATTTTGCTGAACACATCCGAACTATCTGGCAGGGCAACCGCCAGGTCGAACATAATCGCTCCCTGGGCCGCCAGCACCGCGCGCGCATTGGCACGGGCCATCCGGCTATCAGCACCCACCGGTGCCGCAAAACCCGGATGGCCCAAAACGCCAATGCGCAGCCCCGCCACGCCATCCTCGATCCCGGCCAGAAAATCATGCGACTTGTCTGGCAGTGAATATGGATCGCGCGGATTGAACCCGGCGATGGCGGATAAGAGCAAGGCCGTATCGCGCACTGTCCGCGCCATCGGCCCCGCCACCGCAACATGCCCGAACGCGCCAAGCGGCCATTGCGGCACCCGCCCGAAGCTGGGCTTCAACCCCACAACGCCGGACCACGCGGCGGGAATGCGGATGGAGCCCCCGGCATCGGTGCCGATATGCAGCGGCCCGAAAAATGCCGCCGCCGCTGCCGCCGCCCCGGCGGACGAGCCACCCGGCGTGTGCGCGATGTTCCAGGGGTTGCGCGTGATGCCGTTCAAGGGCGAATCACCTGGGCTTTTCCAGCCGAATTCCGTGGTCGTGGTTTTGCCGATGATCACCGCCCCGGCGGCACGCAATACGGAGACCAGCGGCGCGTCCTCGGGCACAGGAACGGCGCTCGTCGTTTTGCTGCCACGCCGGGTCGGCAGGCCCGCCACATCGATCAAATCCTTCACCGTCACGGGCACGCCGTCCAGCAAACCTGTTGGTGCGCCCGCCGCCCAGCGTGCCGTGCTGTCCTGCGCGGCGCGCAGCGCCAGCGGGTTCATCACCGCGAACGCGTTGATCTCAGGGTTGCGCCGCGCGATCCGCTCGGTCACCGCCTGCAACACCTGCAATGGCGTGAGGGCTCGCGCCGCATAGGCCGCGAGCAGATCCTCGGCATCCATCAGCGCGGGATCACCTATGTCCAAACCAGCACCACGACAAACCATCCCCCCTGTCCATACCCCCACAAGCCGGTGTATGCATCCAACCGCGACCCCGTTATGGTATACAAATTCACGCGCAGATATTGTCCGGGAGGCAGTATGATCGAAGATTTAGCACCGCGACAGGTGTGGGAAGCCCTGATGAGCAACCCGGAATCGGCATTATGCGATGTGCGCACCAATGTTGAATGGAGCTTCGTCGGCATCCCGGATTTGACGCAGACGGGCAAGCAGCCCGTGCTGATCCAGTGGCAGGTCTTCCCCACCATGCAGCCCAACCCAAAATTCATCGAGGCGTTGGCTCAGGCGCATATTCAGCCCACCGACCATATCTATTTCATCTGCCGGTCGGGTGCGCGCAGCATGGCCGCCGCCCAGGCCGCGAAGGAAGCCGGGTATAAATTCGTCCATAACGTGAAGGATGGTTTTGAAGGGCCGCCGGATGCGCGCAACCACCGGGGGCTGGTGGCGGGGTGGAAAGCTGAGGGCCTGCCCTGGAAACAGGGATAACCACGCCACGCGCGCCTTTATTTTTTTGGGCTGTCGAACACCGTGACACTCTCGACCATGCTGGCATAGGCAAACTGGTCGATCGCCACCGCCGTTAAAACGCGATATCCGGCACGGCACAGCCATGCGGCATCCGCCGCCAGCGCATCCGGGTTACAACTGACATAAATGATGCGTTTAACCCGTGCGGTGACGATAAAGCGCATCTGCGCCGCCGCCCCGGCAAAGGGTGGGTCCAGCACCAAAGCGGCCGCGTTTGCCATATCGGCGGGCTGTAATGGCCGGCGTGCGAGGTCGCGGCGCGTAACCCGCATTCGCCCGGCCAGATTATTCACCCGGATGGCCTTATCATGCGCGGCCACCGCCTGGGCATCGCCCTCATAGGCTTCCACCCGGGCGTGCTGGCTGAGCGGGAATGACAACGTCCCCGCCCCCGCGAATAACTCCACAATCCGGGATTTCGCCGTAAGTTTTGGCAGCCCGGCCAGTACCGCCGCCACAATCGCGGCCTCGCCTTCGGCGCTCGCCTGCAAAAAACCGCCCGGCGGTACTTCCACCGGGACACCGGCAAAGCGGATCACGGGGGCGGCCAAAATCACCGCTGGCTCGGCCAGATCATCACCCACCGCGATGCTGACCCGCAACGCCCCGATGGCACGCGCGAAGGCGATGATCTTGGTTTTGTCGGGCCCGGTGAACGGGGCATCCATCGCCAACAGAATATCCGGCCCGGCATCCAGCCAATTGATCATCACCGCGCCCTGACGCCGCAACGCCTCCAGATGGCGCAGCAACAACCGGATCGGGCCGAGCAGCGCAAAAATCTGCGGCAGCAGCACCCGGCATTCCTGCATATCGACAATTTCAGGCCCGCCAGCGCCATGCCCACCGGCACGATGCAGGCCAAGGACAATCACCCCCGCCTGCCTGACCACGCCCAGATCAACCCGCCTGCGTGTGCCCGCATCAATCGCCACCAGCGGCACAGGCCCGGCATCGGAATATCCCGCTTTCGCCAAAGCGGCGCCGACCAGGCTGGATTTGTCGATGGCGTTCCGGTCATCCACCGCGCAGCCGCCGCAAACACCGAAATGGGAGCAATGGGTCAAGGCTGGTTCATATAAAATGCCCAAGCAGGCGCTCGGCCCCCGTCAATCCGGCAACGCAACGGGCGCGATCCGGTCGAACAAATCCCCCGGGCCCGGGTTTTCCGGCGCCGTGCCGCCGCCGAAATGATGCATGATCCCCCAAACCGCGTTCAACGCCGTATGCACCGCACCTTCCGCCCAGCCCGGTGTCCAGGAAATATCATCGCCCGCGAGGAACATGCCGCGCTCAGCGGGGGGCATGACGTCCTGCATGAAATGGCAATACATCCGCCGGTTATAGCGGTAATGCCCCGGCAACGCGCCCTTGAACGCGCCGAGGAAACCCGGATCATTCTCCCATGAGACCGTAATCGGGTCACCCACGATATGCCGCGTGATATCGACATCCGGGTAGATGTTTTTCAACGCGCCCAGCATCAGGTTCACGCGCTGGTCGGGCGATAGCGGTAGCACCTTCATCGCGTCCGACATCCAGGAATAAGACAGGCAAATGACACCCGGCTGGTCTGGCCCGTTATCGAACAAATACGTCCCGCGCGTCAGCCGGTCGGACAACGTGGTGCTCATCAGATACCGGTTGGTCTGGGCATCACGCTCCCGCCAGAACGGCCTGTCCACCATCACGAAGGTTTTGGAGGATTGCATATAGCGCGTGCGGTCCAGCGCCATCCATAATTTCTGGCTGAATAAATCCTCCCCGCAGAAGATCGACGTGGTGAGCAGCCATGACTGACAGGTGGAAAGCACCGCGCCGTAAAGCCGCGTATCCCCCCAACGGTCCGTCACCGCGATTTTATCCGCCGAGGCGCGAACGAGCCTGGTTACCCCCGGGCGTGGCGCGCCGCCATGCAGGGATTTCAACGACAAGCCGCCCAGCTCATGCGCCCAGAGCCTGCGGACCAGCTGCTCCGCACCGCCCACGATGAGCTTCTGGTCCTCATCGAGGCCGGTGGCCACAACGCGAAGAATTTCCAGCATCGAATTGGGAAAATCAGAATCCCACCCGCCCGTGCCAAACCCCACCTGGCCAAACACTTCACGGTGCCGGAACGATAATTTCTGGAAGGCAGGCGCGCTTGCGACGAAATCATAGAATGTGCGCTCATCCCAGGCGGCCACCAGCCGGTCCCATATCTCTTTCGATTTCGGGATATCGCGCGCGCGGATTGCGGTTTGCAGGGCTGAAAATTCCGCCCCCTGCTCCAACGCCTCAGCCCAGGCGGCGGCGATCTCGCGCAGCAAAGGCGGCTGGTCGTCAGGCGTTTCGATATAAAAACTTTCAGACTCGAGGTCGATCACCGTACTGGGCGAGGCGTCATCCAATGGGTTGGGGAATGGCCTGGTCTGCAACCCGACCAGATCGGCGTAATGAAAGAACGCCGTCGCCGAGATTGGAAAGCGCATGCCACCCAGTTCCGCGATGGTGTCATCAGCTCCCTGGAAAGGCTGCGAGCGCAAGCGCCCGCCGAGCCGCCCCTGTTCATACACCACAGGCTTCAAGCCCATCTTCATCAGCTCATAAGCGGCGATCACGCCCGAGAGCCCGCCGCCGATGACCGCGACCTCGGCCCCCTGCGCCGCTTTTGGCACGGTACCCAGCCCCGCCGGATGCGCCAGCCAGTCGTCATAGGCAAACGGGAAATCCGGCCCGAACGTCGTGATCGGCTTGGTCATCTGGCAGCCTTGGGTCTGGAAAAAAGTCTATCAGTGAAAAAGCAGCAAAAAAACCCGAACGCCGCGTTCTAAAACGCCGACAGCCCCGTGATCCCACGCCCCAGGATCAACGCATGCACATCATGGGCGCCCTCATAGGTGTTCACGGTTTCCAAATTCATCATATGGCGGATGACATGATACTCATCGACAATCCCGTTGCCGCCATGCATATCGCGGGACGCCCGGGCGATCTCCAGCGCCTTGCCGCAGGAATTGCGCTTGGTGAGCGAGATCATCTCCAGCGCCGCCTCACCCTCGTCCATCAACCGGCCCAGGCGCAAAACAGCTTGCAGGCCGAGCGAAATCTCGGTCAGCATATCGGCCAGTTTTTTCTGCACGAGCTGGGTATTGGCGAGCGGACGGCCAAACATCTGGCGGTCCATGGTGTAAGACCGCGCGGCGTGGAAACAAAATTCCGCCGCGCCCAAAGCACCCCAGGAAATGCCATAACGCGCATTGTTCAGACATGAGAACGGACCGCGCAAACCCTTCACCTTGGGCAGCATATTGCCCTCGGGCACAAACACGTCCTGCATCATGATCATGCCCGTGATCGAGGCGCGCAGCGAGAACTTGCCCTCGATCTTCGGGGTCTCGATCCCCTTCATGCTGCGGTCCAGGATAAAGCCGCGAATATCGCCCTCATCATCCTTGGCCCACACCACGAACACATCGGCAATCGGCGCGTTGGAGATCCAGGTCTTGGCGCCGTTCAAAACAAACCCGCCATCCACCCGCTTCGCCCGGGTGCGCATCGAGGCCGGGTCGGACCCCGCATCCGGCTCGGTCAGACCAAAACACCCAACATGCTCGCCGGTGCGCAGTTTTGGCAGATATTGGTCCTTCTGCGCCTCTGACCCGAAGGCCCAGATCGGGTACATGACCAGCGATGATTGCACCGAAAATGCGCTGCGATAGCCGCTATCCACACGCTCGATCTCGCGTGAGATCAGGCCATAGGCGACATAGGAGGCATCGGCGCAGCCATGGCTGTCCAGCGTCGCGCCCAAAAACCCGAGGGCGCCCATCTCAGTCATAATGCTGCGATCATAGCTCTCGTTGCGGAAGGCCAACAGCACGCGCGGTTGCAGCTTCTCCTGCGCGTAGTCATGCGCGGCATCGCGGATCGCGCGTTCATCCTCGGTCAGTTGATCATCGAGTTTCAGCGCGTCCTGCCAGTCGAAGGCTTTGAACTTGCCTTTGACCCGGGCAACCGGGGCTTGGGGAACAGGGGTGATGATATTCATGTCGCGATCTCCTCGTCGCCTTTGATGTCATGGACAGTATCATCATCCATCGTTTCCACCGGCTCGTCCAGAATGGCGCTCAGCGGTCCGCGCTTCCTGATCAGCATGAAGGCGGGCACATCCGCGCCGAACCCGCGCATTTGCTGGCCGTTTTCAGTCTGATGTTGGCGCGCTTCATGACGCGATTCAGGGCGTGATTCAGGGCGCGCTTGGGGGCGCGAATGCGGCCGCGAGCCATGGCGTGTCTCTGCGCGCCCCTCGGCACGTGTCTCTACGCGCCCTTCGGCGCGGGGCTCTGCGCGCCCTTCGGCGCGGGGCTCTGTGCGCCCTTCGGCGCGTGTCTCTGTGCGCCCTTCGGCGCGTGTCTCTGTGCGCCCTTCGGCGCGGGGCGGCCGGGCGGCCCGTTCGGCAACCGGGTGTTCGCGCTGCGGCGATTCGCGCCGTGCCGGTTCATCCGCCGCCTTCACGGCGCGGTGCGCTGATTTGGCGGGCGGTTTGCCACGGCCACGGCCACGGCGCCCATCGCCCTCGGCCCACGCCACAACATCCAGCCCCGGGACTTCGATCGGCGGTATGGTGGCACCGATCAGCTTTTCCACCGCCTGCACCGCCATCCGGTCTTCCGGCACAGCAATGGTAAAGGCCCGGCCCTCACGCCCGGCACGCCCGGTGCGGCCGATGCGGTGCACATAATCCTCGGCATGGTGCGGCACATCGAAATTGAACACATGGCTCAGACCGCCAATATCGATTCCGCGCGCCGCGACATCCGAACAAACCAGCAGCCGTAATTGATTGGCCTTGAACTTCTCCAGCGTGGCAAAACGCACCGATTGCGCCAGATCGCCATGCAGCGCACCGGCTGAAAACCCATGCTTGAGCAGGGATTTAAGCAGCACATCCACATCGCGCTTGCGGTTGCAAAAAATCAGCGCGTTCTGCACATCCTCGGACCGGATCAACCGGCGCAGCGCCTCGCGCTTGTCATGCTCGTTAACCAGCACCAGGCCAGACGTGATGGTGGTCGCCACCGAGGCTGGCTTGGAGACCGTGATCTCCTTCGGGTTGCTCAAAAACGCATCGGCCAAGCGGCGGATTTCCGGCGCCATGGTGGCCGAGAAAAACAAGGTCTGCCGCGTTGCCGGCAGCATGGCGACAATCCGCTCGATATCCGGGATAAAGCCCATATCGAGCATCCGGTCGGCTTCATCGATCACCAGCACGCGCACATCGCGCAGCAACAGCCCGCCACGCTCGAACAGATCGATCAACCGGCCCGGCGTGGCGATCAACACATCCACGCCCTTGGCCAGTGCCTCTTTCTGGTCATTCATGCTCTCACCGCCGATCAGCAGCGCGTGGTTGAGCTTGAGATATTTGCCATAGGCGACAAAATTCTCGGCAACCTGCAACGCCAGTTCGCGCGTCGGCTCCAAAATCAAGGAGCGTGGCATCCGCGCCCGCGCCCGTGAACCGGACAGAATATCAAGCAGTGGCAGCGTGAACCCGGCGGTTTTGCCTGTGCCTGTCTGGGCGCAGCCCAAAACGTCCCGGCCCATCAGCACCGTGGGGATCGCCTGCGCCTGGATCGGGGTGGGGCGCAGATAGCCTTTATCATGCAGCGCCCGCAAAATCGGCTCCGACAACCCCAACGGGGCAAAGCCATTGGCCTCAGCCTCTGCGTCATCGGTAACGCGCTGGTCCTGGTCGGCCTCGTCGTTCTGGTGGCTCCCGGGCGCTTCCGCCACAGGCTCTTGCACGTGGTTCCCGCCGGTATCACCGGTTTCATCGGGTGCAGCGTTCGCCAGCGATGCCGTGGTTGGCACCGCGTCGGTCTCAGGAATGTCTGACAAAAAATATTACCCGTTCGTGTTATAAATGGGCGCAAATTTGCACCCGCACGGTGCCAGCGGCACCCATCTCGTGCCCCTCTATCGTAAAAATCCATCAAAAAGTCAAGAAAACGCCAGTTTTCGTATCCCCAAAATCCGTGCGGCCATCATCCTGCGCGCGCCTGTATCAACCGTCGCCGGGCGCGCCCTCCAACGCATCGAGGATGGGACAATCCGGCCGCTCATCGCCATGGCAGGTCGCGGCGAGGCGCTTCAGACTCCGGCTCATCGCCGCCAGAGATGCCGCCTTTTCATCGAGCGCGGCGATGGTGTTCAACGCAATGGCCTTTACCTCCGCCGAACCACGGCTGCGGTCCCGCCACAACCCGAGCAAATGCCGGATATCCTCGATCGAAAACCCCAGATCTCGGGCCCGCCTGATAAACCCCATCTCGTGCACATCGCGCGCGCTATATTGCCGGTAACGGGCCTGCGTGCGTTGAGGTTCCAGGATCAACCCGATGCCCTCATAATGCCGGATCATTTTTGCGGACAGACCACTCAAGCGGGCGGCATCGCGGATGGCCAGCAGCGCTGTCATGGTCGCCACCGGCCAAGCCGCAGGGCATTGCCCAGAACACATACCGAGGATGCCGCCATCGCACCGCCCGCAATCGCCGGGCTCAGCCAGCCAAAAGCCGCCGCCGGAATCCCGATCAGATTATAGATCAGCGCCCAGAACAACCCGCCGCGCAACACCGACCAGGTTTTAAGGGATAGCGCCAGCGCCTCCCCCACCAGCCTCAGATCAGGCCGCAGCAGCGAGATATCCGCCGCCTCGATCGTCACATCAGCCGCTTCGCCCATCGCCATGCCGACATCCGCCGCCGCCAGACATGCGGCATCATTAATGCCATCCCCCACCATGGCCACCACATGCCCCTGCGCGCGCAATTTTTTGATCACGTCCAGTTTCGCCTCCGGGTTTGCCCCGGCGATCACATTCGTGACCCCGATCTCATCGGCCACCGCCCGCGCCGCACCCTCATGATCGCCGGACAGCATCATAACCTGCAACCCCATGGCGCGCAGTCGTGCAATTTCGGCTGATGCCTCAGGGCGGATGGTATCAATAAACGCAAACGCCGCCAGCACATCACCCTCAGCACATGCCAAATAAGACCATGTCGCGGCATCGCCACCCGGAAAATCAGTGCCAATGCCCCCCACAAGCTTGGCTGCGCCCAAACGATAGAGCGACCCCGCGACAATTCCCTCCACCCCCAGCCCGGCCAGCGCGCGGACGGACCCGGCTGGTCCCACGCCCGGACGCCTGAGTGCTGCTGACAATGGATGCGTATCCGCCGCCGCCAGCGCCGCCGCGATGCGCAAAACCTCATCCCGGTCCATGCGCCCCAGCGTCACGACCTCCCGCAATTGCGGCGTGCCCAGGGTCAATGTGCCGGTTTTGTCGAAAACGACATAATCGACCTTGGCCGCCGCTTCGATCGCATCGGCATTACGGATCAAAATGCCCCGCCGGGCACCAGCCCCCGTGCCCGCGAGTATCGCCGCCGGAGTCGCCAGACCCAGCGCGCAGGGGCAGGCGATGACCAGCACCGAGACCGCGTTGATCACCGCATGGGCGACGCTGGCACCCGCCGCCAACCAGCCCAGCAGCGTGACCGCCGCGATCACCACCACCACCAGCACGAACCAGGCGGCGATGCGGTCGGCCAGCCTCTGCATCTTCGGCTTGGAGCCCTGCGCCGCGTCGATCAACCGCGCCATGCGGTCGAGAAAGCTCATCCCCGCGCCTGAGACCACACGCATGTGCAAAACGGCGTTAAGGCTCAAGGTGCCCGCGAGCAAATGATCCCCCACTTTGCGCGATACCGGCAAACTCTCCCCCGTGATCGGGCTTTCATCGAGGCTCCCTGCACCGTCGATAATCTCACCATCGACCGGCACGCGCTCACCGGGCCGGATTTCGATCACATCGCCCACCCGCAATGCGGCCAGCGGTAAATCCCCCCCGGCGGCCAGATGCGCCACATCCGGGCGCAGCGCCCCCAGCCTGGTAATCGCCTTGGCCGCCTCACGCTTCGCACGAGATTCCAAGTATTTACCGAGCCGCACCAGGGTGATCACCACCGCCGCGGATTCAAAATAAAGCGGCCCGGAACCCCGCGCGAGATTAACCACGGAGAGACCAAAAGCCGCCGATGTGCCCAGCGCCACCAGCACATCCATGCTGGCCGACCCCGCACGCAAGGCGTGTACCGCCCCGCGATAGAAACGCGCGCCGAGCCAAAACTGCACCGGTGCCGCGAGCACCAGCCCAACCCAGCCGGGCATGGCCCACAACATCCCGGCCAGCAGCGGCGCGCAGAGCAACAATCCGGCCAGAAGCTCCCACAAATCCCGTTGGCTTTGCTTCTCGTTCGTGAAGGTGCCCGGCGTTGCACCGTAACCCGCGCGGGTGACCGCCGCGATCAGATCATCAAGGCCGGTCCCGGGCTCAGCCCGGACATGCGCGATGCCGGTTGCGAGGTTGACGCTAACACCCTCAACGCCGGTTACGGCCGCCAGGGTTTTCTCGACACGGGTCACGCAACTGGCACAGCTCATGCCCTCGATCGCGAGGTTATAATCGGCCGGGGTGTGACTGATACCATCCATGCGTGTGGATATGGGTCTCCCATCATGGGAAGGTCAAGGCTTGATCTTTGCCCCCGGCATCACTTTATAAAAGGTATAATGCCAATCCGCGAAGACAGTGACACATCCAGGTAAGCAGCCGCTTTTTTGAAAAAAGCGGCGCAAAAAACTTTTGTTATGCCGGTGCCGGGCTTCTGGAACCCCAATGGCCCAGATTAATAATGTTTTTTTGCTTCTTTTTGTTCACAAAAAGAAGCGCTTGCTGCCCGCCGAGAGTCATTCTTTAGGCCAACTGATATAAGGAGAGCCTCATGGCCCAGTCCACGCCGTTACAATTCACCGTCCCGGACATGGATTGTGAATCCTGTGTGAGATCGATCACCAAAGCGGTGCACCGCGTGGAGCCCGCAGCGGCGGTGACCGCCGATCTTGCCACCAAGCTTGTGATGATCGGCGGTTCTGGCGACGCGCATGAGTATATCGCCGCGATCCAAGATGCCGGGTTCACCGTACAGGCGGCGGGCTGACGCCTCCCCCGGATCTGGCCAAATCAGGCGAGACGCATTCCGCTTAATACGGCGAACAACACAATCAGCAGCGTGACCAGCACAACAACCGATACCGCCCAGCGCAGCGCCAGATAATTCCCCGCCACCACATTGCGCCCACGCCCGATGGTTTCCACCACGATGGTGATAAAAAACCCGGCGAGCAGCAAAAATAGCGCCAAAGCGGGCGCGTTGAAATGCAGCATCGCCGATAATGCCAGCCAACCGATCAGCGCAGGCACCACGCCGAAGACCAGCAATTGCCGCTCAGATTGCAGGGTGGCCGGACCCAGCGGCACCCCGTTCACCGGGTGCGCGCTGTCGCGCAGCGCAAAACCCCAATGCACCGCGCCAACAAACGACAAAATAACCGCGCCGTAGGATATCAAAACCTCGATGGCCGTCTGGCTCTCCACGGGGTCGAGCAGTACAATCGTCACCAATGCGAGAAATGGCACGACACCTGCCATGGTCAGCAGAACCGCGATCACGAATGGCTGACGCAAGGGTTTTTCTCCTCGGTTGCCAGCCCGCTCTGGTCTGGCCGTTATGGGTCTACCGTGTAACCTAGTCGCTCAATCAACGGACTCAACCCCTCTAAAACGGGGGCCAAATGCGGCAGATAATGCCGGTAACGGTATCGAGCCCGGTCATAGAGTTTTTCAGTAACCTGCGCATAGCTCGCGGTGCGGGCGAAACGCTTATTCTCCTCAAACGCCAAACACCGTGCATCGAACGCCACACCGATAAAATCGAGCATCCGGCGCAACATGGCTTCCTGGTCCTGAACCACCGCCTCATACGCCACAGGCAGATACCGCATGGTCAAATTTTCCCGGTAATGCGCCACCAGATCAGCCACCAGTTGATAATGCTTTGCGATGCTGGGTAATTCCGAGGCACAATAATAGCCGTGGGTCAGATGATTGGCGTAAACTGAAAACACCACATCGAGCGGATGCCGCCCCAGATGGATGATCGGCGATTGCGGAAACAGCAGCGAGATCAGGCCCAGATGCATCTCGTTCAGTGGCATTTTATCGGTAAAAAACCGTGCCCCCGGGCGCACGACGCCGCTCGCCTGCGCACGGTTCAGATAATAATCCCGCAGCTCATCCAGCCCCTGGCGCTGGTCGCCCATCCATAATTCGGTCAGTGCCTCGGGATAGGTGAGCGGGCTGCCGAGCAGCCTTGGCATCAATTCAGCGATGTCGTTGATAAAGGGCAATTCATCGCCGGCGGAAATCTCATCATGCACGCTGAGCATCTGCTCGACCAACGTGGTGCCGGACCGGGGGAACCCGACAATGAAAATCGGCTGGGCCATATCCGTCCGCAGGCCCGCCACCGGCAAGGCACCGAGCCGCTGGGCGGTGAAAAATTTCTGCAGCCGATTGGCTATATCCGTCGCGTGGTCGGCCATATATCGCCGCGCCCCACCCTCCAGCGCGCGGGATTTCGAGGTCTCAAACGCCACGAAGGCCTCGTCATACCGCCCCAGACTGTCCAGCAACCGGCCCTTTTCGGATAATTCCGCAGGCCCCAGCCCGTCTGCTGCTTTTTGCAGAATGCCCAGCGCAGCCTCGGTCTGCCCCATCCGGGAGAGCACAGTGGCACGGGTCAGTTCCACGCTCGGGTTGCCGGGCATCACGCGGTCAGCATTGTCGAGCAGATCGAGGGCCGCGGTAAAGTTGCGGTCCGCCTCCTCCAACCGCGCAAAGCCCAAAACCGTCTGGAGCACATCCGGCCGCAGCGCCATCGAGCGCAGATACAGCGCCCGCGCCTCTGCCGTCCGCCCCTGGTTTTTGAGATTCCATGCCAAATTGGCAAGCGTGATCGGCTCATCGCGCCCCGCAAGATCCAACACCCGCCGGTAATGATATTCCCCGATGACGGGCCGGTTGGCCTCGGTCAGTACCAAACCCATGAGATTATGTGATTGCGCTATCTGTGGGGCGATCCGCACGGCATTGCGGGCATGGCGCTCGGCCTCGGCCAGATCGCGCTTGGCCAGCAGGATCAATG
>JAQNCU010000353.1 GCA_029077775.1 Acidocella sp.
GCTTATCGGCGGATCGGCGGTGTTTCGGTTTTTTCCATCCCGCCTTGCCGGGAGAGCCTTTGATATTCGTCGAGGTGGCGCTGGTGACCGGATTGGCCGGGCGGGTGGCCCGGCTGCTGGACCGTGATGCCGCCGATGCCGCGCAGCGCGCCCAGGCGCAAAAGGCCGATACCGCGATTTTCTATTCCATATCCAATTGCCAGGAGGGGTTGCGCGGCATTTCATTCGGCAATTTCCTGATCAAGCAGGTGGTGGAGGAGCTGCGCGCGGAGCTGCCGCAATTGGTGCAGTTCTCGACCCTGTCGCCGATACCGGGGTTTTCCGCCTGGGTGAAGGCGGCGTTGGCCGACCCGGCGATGGTGGCCGCCTGTATGGCGCCGGAGGATCATGCCGCCCTGATGGCCGCCACTGGTGCTGCACCGGATGCGTCGGACGCGGCGTTGCTGCGCGCGGCGCTGGGGCAGCCGCAATGGTGGGAGACCAATACCGCCGAGGCGCTGAGGATGCCGTTGATGCGGCTATGCGCCCGGTACCTGACCGGCATGGGGACAAATGCGGGAAAGAGCAAATCCCGGCCGGACCCGGTGGCGAAATTCCACCTTGGCAATGGTGCGCGGCTGGAGCGGATCAACTGGCTTGGCAACCCGGCGCGGCGCGGGATTGAGGAATCATTCGGGTTGATGGTGAATTATCTTTATGACATTGCCAGCATCGAGGCCAACCATGAGGTCTTCGCGCGGGATGAGGTCGTGATCCGCTCGCCAGAGGTCGAGATGCTGTGCGAGATGCCGGGTGCTGCGCCCAAGCGGCGGCGGTTTGCGCCGATGCGTGGGTGATAGCGTGTACCGGATGAGGCGTGCCTGGAATGTCTGAGCGTTTGCCGCCGATCGATGATGCGCTGATGACCCCGGCCCAGGCCGAGGCGAAAGCGGCGGTGTTGGGCGGGGCACGCGGTGTGTTCCAGGGTCCGTTCGTGCCCTTACTGCGCAGCCCGGGCCTCATGAAGCGGCTGGAAACGGTGGGGGCGTATCTCCGCTTTGAGAGTGGGTTGCCCGGGCGCATCCGTGAATTCGCGATTTTAATGGTGGCGCGCGCGTTTGACCAGCAGGTGGAATGGGCGATCCACTATCCGATCGCCCAACGCGAGGGGGTGAGTGCCGCAACTCTCGCGGCCATCGCCGAGGGGCGGCGGCCCGATGATATGGCGGCGGATGAGGCGTCGGCTTATGCGTTTCTCACCGAATTGCGCACCCATCAGGCGGTGAGCGATGTTGGGTATGAGCGCGCTTTGGGGTGTTTCGGCGAGGCCGGGGTGATCGATCTGGTCGCTATCGCCGGGTATTATGGGTTGCTCGCGATGGTCATGAACGTGGCGCGCACGCCAGCCCCGCCAGGGGATGCGCCGCCGCTGGCGCCAATTAGAGCGCGATGACTCTAGGTCCGCTCGTTTTGCGAGCGAACCTGGAGTCTGAATCGCCCTCTGGATATTTCGGTAGAGCCGGATTCAGATCCTTGATTGGATCGCAAAGCGATTCGATCAAGGATCATCCGGGTCTAGGTGACTACAACGCCGCCTTGATCCGGTAAGCGAGTTCCCCCACCAGGCCGCGCCGGAAGATCAGCACGCAGGCGACAAAGATAACCCCCTGGATGACGATGACCCAGGCCCCGAAAGGGGCGAGGTAATATTGCATGGCAACCACGACAAGCGCGCCGATGAGCGGGCCGAAGATGGTGCCGATGCCGCCCAGCAGCACCATGAGGACGACGAGGCCCGATGTGCTGGTGCCGACATCCGACAGGGTCTCGATGCCCATCACCTGGGCCTTGGTGCCGCCCGCGATACCCGCCAGGGCGGCGGCGATGATGAAGATGATCCATTTATACTGGTCGGTTTTATAGCCAAGCGAGATGGCGCGCGGCTCGTTCTCGCGGATGGCACGGACGACCTGGCCGAAGGGCGAATGCACGATGCGGTGGACCAGCAGGAAGCACGCAATAAATATGACCGCGACGAGCACATACATCGCAAGGTCGTTGTTCAGGGAAAACAACCCGAACAGCGCGCCGCGCGGGATGCCCTGGATGCCGTTTTCCCCGCCGGTGAAGCCTGTGTCCTGGACCGCCGCGAAATACACGATTTGCGCCAGCGCGAGCGTGATCATCGCGAAATAAATGGTCTGCCGCCGGATGACGAGCCAGCCGAACACGGTGCCGAGTGCAGCCCCAGACAGGCCCGCCGCAAGAATGCCGAGATCCGGTGTAAGGCCCGTGGTTTGTACGAGATAGCCCGCGATGTAGCCGCCCAGGCCGAAATACGCGGATTGGCCAAGCGAGAGCAGACCGATGGAGCCCATGAGGAGATTGGCCCCCATGGCGAAGATCGCGAAGCACATCACCTGCATGACGACGATGGGGTAGAAGATGAAGGGCGCGATGACGATGACGCCGAGCATGAGAGCAAAGCCGATGGACTGGCCACGGGTGAAACCGAACATGTCAGGCGACCTTCCCGAACAAGCCCGCCGGACGGGCGAGCAGGACGACCGCCATCACCACGAACACGACGACCGCCGAGCCGGGCGGGTAGAAGACATCGGTGAAGCCTTGGATGATGCCAAGGCCGAACCCGGTGAGAATGGCACCGCCGATGGAGCCCATGCCGCCGATGACGACCACCGCAAAGACCGTGTTGATAAGCTCCTCCCCCATATCCGGGCTGACCGAATAAAGCGGGGCCGCGAGGACTCCGGCGATGGCGGCCAGGGCGACGCCGCCTGCGAAGGTGATGGCGATGAGGCGGGGCACGTTGACCCCGAAGGATTGCACGAGGTCAGGGTTTTCCGTGGCCGCGCGCAGCAGGGCGCCGAGCTTGGTTCGCTCGATGAGGAACCAGGTGACAGCGCAGATGATGATCGCCGCGAAGATAACAAAGCCGCGATACACGGGCAGATACATGAAGCCGAGATTGAGAACGCCGGAGAGCAGGTCTGGCGCGTTATAGCTGACGCCGGACGCGCCGAAATAATTGGTCATCCCGCCCTGGAGGATTTGCGCGATGCCGAAGGTGAGCAGCAGGCTATACACATGCGGACGCGGATAGACCCGCTTGATCATGGTCTGCTCGACGATCAGGCCGATCACCGCGACCAGGATCGGGGCGACGATGAACGCGCCCCAGTACCCGAGATAGGGCGCCAGCGAGAACGCGAAATAGCCGCCCAGCGCCAGGAAATTCCCATGCGCGAAATTGATCACGTTGCTGAGGTTCAGAATCAGGGAAACCCCGAGCGCCATCAGCACGTAGAACAGACCAAGGATGATCCCGTTGGTCAGATTGAACAGCACAAGAGTAAGCATGG
>JAQNCU010000354.1 GCA_029077775.1 Acidocella sp.
AGAGCCCTGGCCTTCCTCCCCAACTCCCCCCTTTTCCCGCTGCCGTGGGTTTCACAGCAGGGGGGGCGATTGAACTCTGGGGCGGGTGGCTCTAGAAGCGCGCTCGTCTGTTCTAGCGGGTTTGGTGATGATCAAGGTTCTTCTCGTGCTGCATGTATTTGTGACGCTGGCGCTGATTGGCGTGGTGTTGATCCAGCGCAGCGAGGGCGGTGGCCTTGGCCTCGGCGGCGGCCAGGGTATGGGCAATTTCATGTCCGGGCGTGGCACGGCCAATCTGCTCACCCGCACCACATCCATCCTGGGGGCGGCGTTCTTCCTGCTCTCGCTCAGCCTTGCTCTGCTCTATAAGGGCGCCGGAACCGATGATACTTCGGCAATCCTGAACGCGCCGATCCCCCACACGCCAGCAACGTCCACCCCCGGCGGCGCGCCCGCTCTGCCGCCCACACCGGCTGATGCCCTGCCCGCCACGCCGGGCGATGCCCTACCCGCGCCCACAACCACCACCCCGCAAACGGCCCCGGCCCAAACCCCGGCCACTGGCCCCGCCGTACCGGCCCCCGGCAATCCGGGCTAACAACGCAAGGCTGAACATTGAACGGGGGGAAATCGCTCAACCCCCTCTCGCTTTCCCACCGAACCATGTATGAACGGATTCCATGACGCGGTTTGTATTCATCACCGGCGGCGTGGTCTCCTCGCTCGGCAAAGGTATCGCCTCGGCGGCCCTCGGCGCGCTGTTGCAGGCCAGGGGTTATGCGGTCCGTCTGCGCAAGCTCGACCCCTATCTCAACGTCGATCCCGGCACCATGAGCCCCTATCAGCATGGCGAGGTATTCGTCACCGATGACGGGGCCGAGACCGATCTCGACCTGGGCCATTATGAGCGTTTCACCGGTGTTGCAGCTAGCAAGCTCGACAACGCCACCACCGGCAAAATCTATTCCGAGGTGATCGCCAAGGAGCGTCGTGGCGATTATCTCGGCGCCACCGTCCAGGTGATCCCGCACATCACCGACGCCATTAAGGATGTCGTACTCCGTGAATCCGCCGCGTTCGACTTCGTGCTGGTCGAAATCGGCGGCACGGTGGGCGATATCGAGGGACTCCCCTTCCTTGAAGCCATCCGCCAGCTCGGCAACGAACTCACGCCCCAGCGCGCGATGTTCGTGCATCTGACCCTGGTGCCCTATATTCCCTCGGCGGGTGAGCTTAAAACCAAACCGACACAGCATTCGGTCAAGGAATTGCTCAATGTCGGCATCCAGCCGCAAATGCTCATCTGCCGCTGCGACCGTCCGATCCCGGATAATGAGCGGCGCAAGATCGCCAGTTTCTGCAATGTCCGGACCGAGGCGGTGATCCCCGCCCTCGATGTCAGCACCATCTATGCCGTGCCGATCTCGTATCACGAGGCAGGCATGGACCGCGAGGTGCTGCGCCATTTCGCCCTGCCGTTCGAGAGCCCGCCAGATCTCTCGCGCTGGCACAAAATCGTCGACATCGTCCGCGCGCCGGAAGGCGAGGTGCGGATCGCGGTGGTCGGCAAATACACCAATCTGCTCGACAGCTATAAATCCCTGGCGGAGGCACTGGCCCATGGCGGCATCGCCAACCAGGTGCGGGTGCATCTGCATTGGGTCGATTCGGAGGTCTTCGAGCAGCCCAACACCGTGCAGCAGCTCGACGGCGCGCACGGCATCCTGGTTCCAGGCGGGTTTGGGGAGCGTGGGACCGAAGGCAAAATCGCCGCGGTCCGCTTCGCGCGGGAACGGCTGGTACCCTTTCTCGGCATTTGTTTCGGCATGCAGATGGCGGTCATCGAGGCCGCGCGCAACCTCGCCGGCTTATCCGGCGCGTCCTCCACCGAATTTGGCCCCTGCGACACCCCGGTGGTCGGGCTGCTGACCGAATGGGCGCGCGGACCCGATATCGAACGTCGGCGCGCGGGCGGCGACCTTGGCGGCACCATGCGGCTCGGCTCGTTCACCGCCGCACTCGCCGAAAATTCCCTGGTCCGCGCGGTCTATGACAACGCTGCCATGATCTCTGAGCGCCATCGGCACCGTTATGAAGTGAACATCCATTTCCGCGATGAGCTTGAAGCCGCGGGGTTACGTTTCTCCGGCCTCTCGCCGGACGGCGTATTGCCCGAGATCGTCGAATATCCCGACCATCCCTGGTTCATCGGCGTGCAATACCACCCGGAGCTGAAATCCAAACCCTTCGCGCCGCACCCATTATTCGAGGGGTTCATCGCGGCGGCGGTGAAACAATCGAGGCTGGTATGAAACACGTCGCCATCGGCCCGCTCACCCTTGGTAACGACCTGCCCTTCACGCTCATCGCGGGCCCCTGCCAGATCGAATCCCGCGCGCACACCATGGAGGTCGCCTCGGCCCTGGCCGAAATCACGCGCGATCTCGGCATCGGGGTGATCTTCAAATCCAGCTTCGATAAGGCCAACCGCACTTCGGCCAGTGCCGCGCGGGGCATCGGCATGGCGCAGGGGCTGGAAATTTTGGCCGATGTGCGCGAACGCTTCGCCATGCCCGTCCTCACCGACGTGCACGACGCCGCGCAATGCTTAGCCGTCGCGGCTTTGGTCGATGTCATTCAGATCCCCGCCTTTTTGTGCCGCCAGACGGATTTGTTGCTCGCCGCCGGGGCCACCGGGCGCGCGATCAACGTGAAAAAAGGTCAATTCCTCGCCCCGTGGGACATGAAAAACGTCGCTGCGAAAATCGCCAGCACCGGCAATGAGAACATCCTTCTGTGCGAGCGTGGGGCGAGCTTTGGCTACAACACCCTGGTGAGTGATATGCGCGCATTGCCGATCATGGCGGAGACCGGCTATCCGGTGGTGTTCGATGCCACCCATTCCGTACAGCAGCCGGGTGGGCAAGGCACCTCCTCGGGCGGCGAGCGGCGCTTCGCCCCCGTGCTCGCCCGCGCCGCCCTCGCGGTGGGCTGTGCCGCCGTGTTCATTGAATGCCACCCGGACCCTGACCGCGCGCCGAGCGACGGGCCGAATATGATCCCGCTGCGCGACATGCCAGCCCTCATCCGCCGCCTGATGGCATTCGACACGCTCGCAAAATCATAAGTCTCTCTTATACCGGTCCGTCTGAAAACAAGAGCGTTTTCCGATCAAACGGAAACGCTGTAAACTCATTTTTCGAGCAATTTCATCCGATCAGCTTGTCTCTTGGGGTCAACCTGATCGGATATTGCTCTAATACCAGCTGGCCTAAAGAATGACTCTTGGCGGGCAGCAAGCGCTTCTTTTTGTGAACAAAAAGAAGCAAAAAAACTTTATTAATCTGGGCCATTGGGGTTCCAGAAGCC
>JAQNCU010000022.1 GCA_029077775.1 Acidocella sp.
CGGACGCGGCACCTTCGTCCGCGAGACATTGGAGGCCGGGCCTGTGCGCCGCCCGGTCGCCAATGGCCTGATCGACATGACGATGAATATGCCGCCCGAGCCCCAGGATCGCGAGCTGCTTAAGCGTTTGAGCGATGGGCTTGCGAGCCTTTCCGCCGAGGGCGATATCTATAGTTTATTACGCTATCAGGATTTTGGCGGTCTTATCGAGGATCGCGAAGCTGGGGCAACATGGGTCTCTCGTCATGTGCCGGGCGTTACCGCCGACCGGATTGTCGTGTGCGCTGGCATTCATAATGCGCTGATGGGTCTGTTCTCTGCTTTGGTGCGCGCGGGCGATGCGATCGCTTGCGAGATCATCACCTATCCCGGCATTAAGGGTATTGCAGCCCAATTGGGCATTAATTTGATCGGTCTGCCCGCCGATGATGACGGCATCGACCCTGATGCATTCGCAGCCCTGTGCGCGGTCGATCCTCCGAAGGCGCTTTATTGTAATCCGGTCCTTCTGAACCCGACAACCGCCATCATGAGCAAGGCGCGCCGCGAAGCCATCGTATTAATCGCGCGGCGCTACTCGGTTCCGATTATCGAAGATGATGCCTATGGCTGCCTGCCGGTAAAACGCCCGGCTTCGATCGCGTCCCTGGCACCCGAGCTGACATTTTATGTCACAGGTTTTGCGAAAATCCTCGGCGCGGGCTTGCGCACGGGGTTTGTCGTGACACCGAACGCGAGGTACACCGCGAGGGTTTCGGCAACAATGCGCACTGCCTTGGTCATGGCCTCTCCCATCATGATGAAGCTCGCGACCCACTACATCAACGACGGAACTGTCCGAATTGCGACGACCGCGATCAGGGAAGAATCACGCATCCGTCAGAAAATGGCCACGGAAATTCTCGTCAACGCGGATTATGTGACCAAGCCGGAAGCATTCCATTTATGGTTGACCATACCGAAGCCCTGGAACCGGGTTGAATTTGCGACACATTTGCGTCGTCAGAACATCGGCGTCGTTGCGTCCGACACATTTACGATCAGCGGCCCGCCGGCGGAAGCGGTACGGGTCTGTCTGGGGGGTAGTGCCAATCGCGATGAATGCCAGCATATGCTGGAGATCATCGCCGATGCCCTTGAACATGTGCCAGCGTTTTCCTGAATGTTCGATGTGATTGTGGGGCGCGGAATATGATCACCCGGCGCGGAACGACATTCGCGGGTGTTATCGCTGGTTGCGATGGCTTTAACCTTCGCGTTTGACGGGCAGCTTTAACTGATCAAATGATTCCATTCCGCCAGATATTCCTCTAAGCCGTTGCCATGAAGCGTGGAATCATTGGTTGCGTCTTGTTAAGCGTGTTGACCGGGTTTTTATGGGCGGCACCCAACCAACCCCAGGCCGGGGATGTGACCATGCCTCCGGGGAAATTCAATTCCCTGTCTTATGCGCCGTATCAGGCCTGGCAATCCCCGGCGGATAAAAAATTCCCCACACCCCGGGAGATTTCGCGCGATCTGGCGCTCGTGGCCAGCCGGGCACGTGGCATCCGGACCTACTCATCCATTGAAGGCACATTGCCCGAGACCCTGGCGCGGATCGCGGATCATACCGATATCGCGGCACTCGCCAAACAGGCTGGCCTGCATATGTGGCTGGGCATCTGGCTGAGCAGCAACAAGGCGGATAACGCCAATGAAATGCAGGCCGGTATCGCCGAGGCCAATGCCCACCCTGACACCATCACGCGGGTGGTGGTGGGCAATGAAGTGCTGCTGCGCCGTGATCTATCGGAGGGTGACCTGACGGCGGACATCGATTACGTCCATGCGCGGGTGAAGCAGCCAGTGGCCTATGCCGATGTGACAGATTTCTGGTCGCAATTCCCGCAGGTCGCCCCGCATGTGGATATCGTGATGATCCATTTTCTGCCCTATTGGGAGAACAAGCCCTTGGGCGTGGATGCCGCGATCGCGGAAATTCGCGGCACCACGGAAAAATTCAAGGCGATGTTCCCGGGTAAAATCATCTCGATCGGCGAGACCGGGTGGCCAAGCCGGGGCCGCTGGCGGCAGGATGCCGCACCGTCCCGCGTGAATGAGGCGGTGTTCCTGCGGAAATTCGTGACCCTCGCGGACCAGGAACATGTGGATTATAATTTGATCGAGGCTTTCGACCAACCCTGGAAATACGCCGATGAGGGCGTGGCCGGGGCGAATTGGGGCATCTGGAACGCGGGGCGCGTGCCGAAATTCCCGCTCAACGGGCCCGTAACGGAGCATCCAAGCTGGCCCTGGTATGCTTGCCTCGGCGCATTTATGGGCTGTGTGCTATTCGCCTCGGTTGGGTTCCGCAATATCCGCCTGGCGGTGCCGTCCTTCGCGCTGGGGAATGGCTTTGCCATTGCCTGCATGGGCACGCTGCCGATGTTGTACGACCATTGGCTGGAGCTGGATGCGCTGGTCAACCTGCCGTTGCAGGCCATTTTCGCCTTCATGGTCATCCGCCGGGCAGACAAAATGCTGGCTGGTGCGGCCCTGCCGCCGGTGGTCAGCGGTGCGGCGACACTCCGCGCGCTCAGACGCGGACGGCTGCTGATAAACTATGATTCGCTGGGTTTCATGTTCCTGGCCGGTGCAGCGGTGTTCGAGGCGATGCTGGTGTTCGATGGACGGTACCGCGACGCGCCGATGCCGGTTTTCATCATCCCGGTCATCGGCGCCGTGTTTCGGTTCTGGACCAAGGACAAACCGGTCTCCCTGGGCTGGGAGGAAATCCTCGCGGCGAACGCGCTGGCGGTGCTATCGATCGCGGATGCCATCATCGAAGGGCCGAAGAACCTCGATTTTGTCACCTGGGGCGTGGCCGCCCTGGTGCTGGCGGCCCCGGTGGTGATGGCGCAGGAGGGCAAACGCGGCCCGCGAGCCCGTCACTCCTCGTGATGGGGCTCCATCATCATCGGTGCCGGGGCTGAATCGCTCAACATCTCGATACGGCCTGTGATCTGACCGCCATCCTCAACCTGTAGGCGGCGGCAGCGCGCGGTGCCCAGCACCCGCCCGGTGGCGCGCACAATCAACGCATGGCGTGCGATCAATGTGCCATCGATGGTGCCCGCGACCTCGGCCTCGTCCACCTCAACCTCGCCTTTGAACACCCCGCCATGGGCGATGGAAAGCTCGGTAAGGCCATTGATCATCGTTGCCTCCACCGTACCCTCAACCACCAGCCGCTCAGCATCCTGAACCGTGCCCTGGACAGAAATGCCTCGCCCGACGACCAAAGTGCGGCGCTGGCCATCCTCACGCGGGGCCGGGGCTGGCGCGGCGCCAAAGGCCGGACGGGGCAGCGGGGCGGCGGGCAGCGGTGGGGCAAAGGGTGAACGGGCCATAGGGATCTCCTGATCAAAAGGGGTGGTGGGCAAGGGGTTTGGTGGTGCCATCATGGCTGCGCGGGCATTGATCTCGGGCAGTTCGTCGGGTGCGAGCCCGAGCAGCGGGAGGATCGCCGTATCGGCATTGAGACGCGGCGTGTCGGGTTTGCGTTTGTTGAACATTCATCCTCCGCCGGTAAATGACATTTTACGGGCTAGCACGTGGCTTCGCGCCCCGACAACCTTTTGCGCCATGGCGCCCGGTGCTACCGCAGGGGTGCCAGAACAGGGAGATGACCAAAAATGTCCGCGACACGCTTTGATATCACCGGCATTGGCAATGCCATCGTCGATCTGTTGCTAACCGTCGATGACAGTTTTTTAAGCCGCCACGACATGCGCAAGGGCGGTATGGCGCTGATCGATGCCGACACGGCGACGCGGCTGACCGCCCTTATGGCTGACGGGGTGACGGCATCGGGCGGATCGGTTGCCAATACCTGCGCGGTGGCGGTGGCACTTGGCGCGCGCGTGGCGTTTTTGGGCAAAGTCGGGTCCGATGACATGGGCGATGTGTTCCGCCGTGAGATCGCGGCGCAGGGCGTGCACTACCCCACAGCGCCACTGGTGGCACCCGTGCCGACCGCACGCTGCCTGATTTTGGTAACGCCGGATGCCCAGCGCACCATGAACACCTATCTCGGCGCAGGCGGGGCATTCGGGCTTACCGATCTGGACGAGACCATCATCGCAAGTGCCGCCGTGACCTATCTCGAAGGGTATTTGTTCGACCCGCCCGCCGCGCAGGCGGCGTTTATCGAGGCCGCACGCATGGCACGCGCCGCCGGGCGACAAACCGCGCTCTCATTATCCGATGCGTTCTGCGTGGACCGCCATCGCGACGGGTTCCACCGGCTGATCGCCGAGGGGGTCAATATATTATTCGCCAACGAGGCCGAGATTTGCAGCCTTTATGAAAGCGGGGATGTCGCCGATGCAATGGCGCTGGCGGCGGCAAAAACACCGCTGGTGGTGGTAACGCGCGGGGAGGCCGGTGCCATGATCCACCATGGCGGGCAAAGCCTCGATATTCCGGCGGTGCCGGTTGCGGTGGCCGATACCACAGGGGCGGGCGATGCCTACGCCGCCGGCTTCCTCACGGCCTATACCCGCGGGACAAGCCTGGCGGATGCCGGGCATCTCGGCGCCAGGGCCGCATCGCTGGCGATCAGCCAAATCGGTGCCAGGCCACCACCGGAGGCGCTGGCGGCATTGCGATGAGGCTCACGGATGGTCTCCTGGCGGCGGCGGGGTTCGCCGCCGGGGCGCAGAATGCGCTGGCCGGGGGTGGGTCGTTCGTCACGTTTCCGGCCCTGTTATACGCCGGGTTGGACCCGCGCGCCGCGAACATCGCCTCGACCATTGCGCTGTTTCCCGGGCAGATGACCACGAGCTTCACCGGGCGCAGCATGGTGCGCGATGCGGCGGGGCTGTCAGTGAAGGTTCTGGTGGCCATCAGCCTGGTCGGCGGCGGGGTGGGGGCGGTGTTATTGCTCGCCACGCCGGTCTCGGTGTTTACGCATCTGGTGCCGTATCTGGTGTTGTTCGCAACGCTGGTGTTTGCCTGGGGCAGTTTTATGCGCAAGACCCCAACGGGCGCGCCCATCGTCGCGATGTCACCCCGCAAAGCCATGCTGGCCCAGGCATTGATTGCGGTTTATGGCGGGTATTTTGGCGGCGGTATCGGGATTTTGATGCTGGCCGCGCTCACCGCCGCCGGTCTCGCGGTGCGCCATGCCGGGGCCACCAAGAATTTCCTCGCCGGGGTGATCAACGTGGCTGCGGTCGTGATTTTTATGTGGCGCACGGATATCGCCTGGCGCGAGGTCGTGATCGTCGCCATAGCGGCGATCATCGGCGGCCAACTCGGCGTGTTCCTGCTGCGCCGGATTAATGAGACTATGCTGCGCGTGGGGATCACAGCCATCGGGCTGGCGGTGGCGGTGGCGCTGTTTAAGGCCGGGTGAATGAAACAAGCGCGCGGGGATGGTGGGGCGGCCGCGCGCCCAAACAAAGACTCGAATATCGAGCGTCATTCTCTATGATGCCCGATATGAGTTTTGGGAATTACTACGAGGCGACGCGGCGTGTGGATGTGCAAACCGCGCAACTGGATGGCGATATCAGAGTCGATGCCGCGATCATCGGCGGCGGGATCACCGGGGTCTCTGCGGCGCTGCATCTGGCGGAACGCGGGTATAAAGTGGCCTTGCTGGAAGCCGAAGGGATCGGCTGGGGCGCATCCGGGCGCAATGGCGGGCAGGCGCTACCGGGGTTCGGGGCCGGGCAGGCGGTTATCAAATCCCTGGTCGGGAAACCGGCGGCAAAGCGGCTTTGGGATATGTCGATCGAGGCGGTCGATCTGCTGCACAGCCAGATTGACCGCTTCGCCATCCCGTGCGACCCGGTGCGGGGCTATCTGCACGCGGCGGTAAAACCAAGGCAGGTGCGTGAGCTGCACGAGATACAGGCCGAGATGGCGGCACTCGGCACCCCGACAGGGCCGATATTGGAGGGTGCCGCGTTGCGCGAGAGGCTGGCCAGCCCGCGCTATCTGGCGGCCCTGCACGACCCGGTTGCGGGCCATATCCACCCGCTGAATTACACGCTTGGCCTGGCCCGCGCGGCGCAGGCAGCGGGGGCGGCACTTTACACCCAGACAAGGGTGACGAACGTAATTCCGGGCGAGACCATACAAATACACACCGCGCAAGGCGTGGTGCGCGCCGCGTTTCTGCTGGCGGCGGGCGGCGCCTATCTCGGCGATCTGTTCCGCCCGATCGCGGGATATATCATGCCGGTTGGCACCTATATCATGGCCACCCGCCCCCGCGCCGATGTGCGCGAAATGATCCCGGGCAACGAGGCTGTGGCGGATTTGAACTTCGTGTTGGATTATTTCCGCCGTTCCGCCGATGACAGGATGCTGTTCGGCGGGCGTGTGTCATATTCCACCCTGCCGCCGCCATCGCTACAGGCTTCCATGCTGGCGCGGGCCGTGCGGGTGTTTCCGCAACTGGCCGGTGCGGATGTTGAGTATCTCTGGGGCGGGAATGTCGATATCAGCCGCAACCGCGCGCCGCATTTCGGGCGGCTGGCGGATAATATTTTATTCGCGCAGGGGTTTTCCGGCCATGGCGTGGCGCTGACCGGGCTTGCCGGCAAGCTGGCGGCCGAGGCGATCGCCGGCCAGGCGGAGCGGTTCGACATGTTCGCCGCCATCCCCCATGCCCGCTTCCCCGGCGGACGGGGCTTACGTGTACCCGCCTTGTTGTTGGCGACCAGCTATTTCAGATTGCGGGACATGCTGTGAAAAAAGGAGTGACGAGACTTGGATCCGGTTTTGATAACGGGCGGGGCGCGGCGTTTGGGGGCGACCATGGCCCGCAGTTTGGTGGCGGCGGGCTATCGGGTTGTGATCCATGCCCGCCGCGCGGATGCGCAGACCGAGAGCCTCTGCACGGACCTTAACGCCAGGCTGGTGCTGGGCGATTTGTCAGACCCGGATGTACCCGCGCGGTTGGTGGCCGAAGCCGGGCCGTTGAGCGGGTTGATCAACAACGCCTCGCGCTTTGAATTCGACAGCCCGGCCAGTGTTACGGCGGCGGATATTCTGGCGCATATCGGGCCCAACCTCACCGCGCCCGTGCTGCTGGCCCAGGCATTCGCCGCAAGCCGCCCGGCGGCCGGGGTGATCATAAATATCCTCGACCAGAAGCTCAGCAATTTGAACCCGGATTTTTTCAGCTACACGCTGACCAAGGCCGCCCTGGCAGCGGCCAGTGAGATGATGGCCCAGGCCTTCGCGCCACATATTCGGGTGTGCGGCATCGCGCCTGGGATCACATTGCCGCCGCCGGGCATGGCACCGGCGCGGTTCGCCGAGGTTTGGCGTGCCAACCCGCTGCAACGCGGCGCCGCACCCGAGGATATTGCCCAGGCGGCCTTGTACATTATGCGCACCCCATCGGTAACCGGCACCACTTTGGTGGTGGATGGCGGCGAGCATTTGATGCATCGTCCGAAGGACGTCTCTTTTGAATAGGTCAGAAGGACGTCTCTTTTGAATAAGTCCGAAGGACGTGTCTTTTGAATAGGTCCGAAGGACGTGTCTTTTGAATAGGTCCGAAGGACGACTCTTTTATGTATGTCCGAAGGACGTGTCTTTTATGTGAATCCAGGGGGCGCGCGCCCCACGAAGCCGATCAGTCGATTACAGGAGGCCATGATGTCGGTCCGTAAATTTCTGCTTCCCGTCAGCAGCTCGGGCTCCGCCGATGCGGCGTTGCATGCCGGTCTGATGCTCGCCAAAATGTGGAACGCGCATCTCCAGGTGCTGCATATACGGGCGGATTCCCGCGATATCGCACCTTTGGCTGGCGAGGGATTATCCGGCGCGATGATCGAGGAAATGATGAGTGCGACCGAACGCGAAAGCGGTACGCGGGCACGAGGTTTGCGCGAATTATTCGATGCCGCGACGATGTCTGAGGCCGTGATGGTGGGCGAGGCCGTGCGCGGGCGCGATGAGGCGAGTGCCAGCTTTACCAGCGTCACCGGGCGCGAGGACGAGATCATCGCCTATCAGGCGCGGCTGGCGGATTTGACCATTGTGCCACACCCGCAGGCCGGTGAGGACGTGGCGGCGGCGGATGCGCTGCACGCCGTATTGTTCGATTCCGGGCGGCCCGTGCTGCTCGCCCCGCTGGAGCCGCCCAAAACCATCGGCAAGCGCGTGGCCGTGGCCTGGAACGGCACCGCCTATGCGGCATCGGCCCTGGCCTCGGCGATGCCCTTCATCCGGCAGGCCGAAGCCGTGCGGGTGCTATATGCCGAGGAATATTCACGACGCGGGCCGAGTGCTGCGGAGGTTGCGGAGTATATCTCATACCACGCCGTGCAGGCCGATATCCGCGCTTTTTACCCGGTCAACCGCGTGGTGGGCGCGGGGTTGCTGGCCGCCGCCGTGGAGTTCGGGGCCGATCTAATGTCGCTTGGCGCCTATTCCACGGCATCGCGGCTACGCCAGCTCATCCTGGGTGGCACCACCAGGCATGTGCTTGAAAACGCGACATTGCCGGTGCTTATGAACAGATAAACCCAGGCGTCCCTGACAAGAATTTACTTATTTTACAATTCACCATTCATTTTTGTAAAATTAATCACTTCTTTCGCGTCCCGGATCGATATTGGCGATGTTGTTCGCAGTCGCAGCAGACTAGAAGGGGCGCGCTGTTAAAGCCGACCGACACGAAAGAGAGACCACATGAACACCAAGGTTTACGCTCCCGAGGGCCTGTCCGGCGGCATCGCGCCCGCCGCCGCGCCTGTTTCCCATGCTGGGTATCATGACCACATCGCCCGCGTAGACGAACTGATCAAAAGCAAAAAAGGTACGTGGGATGGCATCAGCGCCGAATCCGTGGCGCGCATGCGTTTGCAGAACCGTTTTCTCACCGGGCTCGACATCGCCCGCCACACCGCGGCCACCATGCGCGCGGACATGGCGGCGTTTGATGCGGACCCGAAGACCTACACACAGTCGCTCGGTGCCTGGCACGGTTTCATCGCGCAACAACAGGTGATCTCGATCAAAAAACATTTCGGCACCACAAAGGGCCGGTATATCTATCTCTCGGGCTGGATGGTCGCGGCATTACGCTCAGAATTCGGACCGCTGCCGGACCAGTCGATGCACGAGAAAACCTCGGTCCCCGCGCTGATCGCGGAAATTTACACGTTTTTGCGCCAGGCCGATGCGCGTGAACTGGGCATGATGTTCCGCGACCTCGATGCCGCCCGCAACGCGGGTGATGCCGCCCGGGCGCAGGACATCCAGGCTAAGATCGATCATTACGAGAGCCATGTGGTGCCGATCATCGCTGATATCGACGCCGGGTTCGGCAATGCCGAGGCGACGTATTTATTGGCCAAAAAAATGATCGAGGCCGGGGCCTGCGCGTTGCAGATCGAGAACCAGGTCTCGGATGAGAAACAATGCGGCCATCAGGACGGCAAAGTGACCGTGCCGCACGAGGATTTCATCGCCAAGGTGCGCGCCTGTCGCTATGCGTTCATGGAATTGGGCGTCGAGGAGGGCATCATCGTCACCCGGACAGACAGCCTGGGCGCCGGGCTGACCAAGCAGATCGCCGTCAGTCACCAACCGGGCGACCTTGGGGACCAGTATAATTCCTTCCTTGATTGCGAGGAGATCTCGCCCGAGACCGCGCGCAATGGCGATGTCATCATCAACCGGAACGGCAAAATGCTGCGGCCCAAGCGTCTGGCCAGCAATTTGTTTCAGTTCCGCGCCGGAACGGGGGTGGATCGTTGCGTGCTGGATTCCATCACCAGCCTGCAAAACGGCGCGGATTTGTTATGGATCGAGACCGAAAAACCGCATATTGCGCAGATCGCTGAAATGATGGACCGGGTGCGCGCGGTGGTGCCCAATGCCAAGCTCGTCTACAATAATTCGCCGTCCTTTAACTGGACGCTGAATTTCCGCCAGCAGGTCTATGATGCGTGGAAGGCGGCGGGCGAGGATGTGTCCGCCTATGACCGTACCAAGCTGATGAGCGTGGATTATGACGGCACGAAACTAGGTGCCGAGGCCGATGAGCGGATCCGCACCTTCCAGGCGGATGCCGCGAAGCGCGCTGGCATTTTCCACCATCTGATCACGCTGCCGACCTATCACACCGCGGCGCTGTCCACCGATAATTTGTCGCGGGAATATTTCGGCGCGCAGGGTATGCTGGGTTATGTGCTGGGCGTGCAGCGCCAGGAGATCCGCCAGGGTATCGCCTGTGTGAAGCATCAGAACATGTCCGGCTCGGATGTTGGCGATGACCATAAGGAATATTTCGCGGGTGAATCGGCGCTGAAGGCTGGCGGTGTCCATAACACCATGAACCAGTTCTGATTTCACGATTGATTTCAGGCGCGTCGCGATCAACGAAAATCGGCCCGGAGGCATATCCGGGCCGATTTTATGTTAACGATAAAGTTACGGTTCTGTGCGCAACTGGTGATTACCAGATAACCCCTTCCATAAACCCGCAAAACTTGTCACATTCTGTTGCTCATGCGCCTGCACGCTTCCTGCGCTGCCCGGATGGGACCGGGTGGCTATGATGCTGTTTTGCTTCTCAGCCCCCCTGGCGGCGGCAAGTCGGATTTTTTGTTGCGCCTGCTGCGATATGACTTTGTTTTGGTCGCGGATGACCAGGTGCTGATCGACGACAACATCGCCCGCGCCCCACCTTGCCTCGCCGGGCTGTTGGAGGTTTGCGGCCTCGGCATTTTCCATGTTGATCACGCGCCCAGCGCCGTTTTGCGCCTGGCCATCCAGCTCATCCGCCCCGCCACGCGCCTGCCGGAACCCGCATGGCATGACGGCACGGGCCTGCCACTGGTGCATATCGACCCGGCCTGCCCGAGCGGCCCGGACCGCGCCGTTTTGGCGTTGGAGGCCGCATGCGGGCGCATCCGCCAGCATACCGGGGCCTTCACGGCATGAGCCAAACCTGCGCCCAGGCCGCCAAACTCGCCATCGTGCTGGTCACCGGGCTCTCCGGGGCGGGCAAAAACTCGATCCTGCGCGCCTTCGAGGATCTCGGCTTCGAGACCATGGACAACCCGCCGCTCGCCACGCTGGAAGACCTCGCGGCGCGCGCGGTGACCAACCTCGCCATCGGGGTCGATGCGCGTTCACGCGGGTTCGCGGCGGAGTCTGTTCTCGCCACATTGCACCGCCTGCGCGCCCGGACGAACCTGGCACCCAGCTTGGTCTTTGCCACCGCGGCCGAGGAGGTGCTGTTGCGCCGCTATTCCGAAACACGCCGCCGCCACCCGCTGGCCCAGACCGGCACCGTGGCGGATGGTATCGCGCTGGAGCGTGACCTGACCGCGCCGCTCGCCCGCGCGGCGGATTTGCTGGTCGATACGAGCAGTTTGAAACTGCCCAGCCTGCGCACGCTGATCGAAGACCAGTTCGGCGCGGGCGCGCCTGGCATCGGGGTCACGCTGATGTCCTTCGCCTATCCGGGCGGCCTCCCGCAAGAAGCAGATCTGGTATTCGACGCGCGCTTCCTGAAAAACCCACATTATGATCCGGGCTTGAAGCCGCTTTGTGGGCTTGATGAAAAAATAGGAAAGTTTATTGAAGAGGATCCTGATTTTACGGCATATTATGCTCGCATCCTGGGCATGGTCGAATTTTTATTGCCGAGATTCGTGCAGGAAGGAAAAAAATATGCAACAATCTGCATCGGATGTACCGGTGGGCAGCATAGATCTGTGTATATGATCGAAAAATTAAAGCATCAGCTAAGCCAAAACGGCTGGCGGGTGAGTGTTATCCATCGTGAAGCCGCGAAGTTCTCGCACCCCCCCACGCCGCAAAGCCACTACGCCAAGGAATGAGTTACGAAACATGATCGGTATGGTACTCGTTACCCACGGCACGCTCGCCAATGCGCTGCGCGACGCCATGGAACATGTCGTCGGTAAACAGACAAATGTCGCAACGGTCTGTATCGAGTCAGATTCGGAATTTGAGGGCCAGCGCGCCGAGATCGCCAGCCGGATCGCCGAGGTGAATGTCGGCGATGGCGTGATCCTGTTGACCGACATGTTCGGCGGCACACCCAGCAACCTTGCCATGTCCATGCTCAACCAGCCGGGGATCGAGATCATCGGCGGCGTTAACCTTCCGATGCTGGTCAAGCTCGCCAAAATTCGCGGGCATCAGGCGCTGGATGAAGCGGTGCTGTGCGCCGAGGCGGCGGGCCGGAAATATATCTGCTCAGGGCACGAAATCCACCATGCCTGTGCTGCCCCCCGCGCCGCCGAGTAACCCGCGATGACAAAGTTGAACAAGACGGCGATAACGCCGCAAAAACATTACAATGGACGATAACAGCGCGGTTGTGACCGCCGATGTGGGGATCATCAACCGAAGGGGGCTGCATGCGCGCGCCGCCGCCAAGCTCGTCACGCTTGCCGAACGCTTCAGCGCCTCGGTGGAGGTTGCCAAAGACGGCCAGAGCGTCTCCGCACGCTCGATCATGGGCCTTATGATGCTGGGCGCTGGCCCGGGTAGCGTTGTTCACCTCGTCGCCGAGGGGTTCGACGCGAAGGAAGCCCTGGATGCCATTGCCGCGCTGATCGAAGCCGGCTTCCATGAAACCGACTAAGCCAAGCGAACAGATTTTTTTCGGCCACCCGGTCTCGCCCGGCATCGGCATCGGTCCCATCGACGAGGCCGCCGAGCCCGAACTGGTTATCAGCCATAAAAAAATCGCCGCCGCCGATGCGCCCGCCGAACGCGCCCGGCTGGAGGAAGCACTCATCCGCTCACGCCACCAACTTGCCAAGCTGAAGGCACGGCTGGCCGGGCTGCCCGAACAGAGCCAGGCCGAGATTGCGCCGCTGATCGATGCCTATTTACATATGCTCGGCACATCGCGCCTGATGCGCGGCATCCGGGCACGGATCGGCGATAACCTCATCTCGGCTGAATCCGCCGTGCAGGACGAGGCCGAGGCCCAGGCCAACGCGATCCTGGCGCTCACCGGCTCCGACCGTGCGGGCCGCCTGCGCCGGGCGGAGGAGGTGCGCGAGATCAGCCGCCGCATTCTGCGCAACCTCACCCACCAGCCCTTTCGCAGCTTCGCAGCACTCGCCCCGGGCAGCATTCTCGCCGCCACGGATTTGCGCCCGGCGGATGCCGCCCTGATCCAGCCCGCGAATTTTGCGGGTATCATCACCGCCGAGGGGGGGGCCGATGGCCATACGGCGGTGATGCTGCGCGCCCTTGGCCTGCCCGCCGTGCTGGGTGCCACCGGCGTGTTGGATGCCGCCCAGCCCGGCACATTGGCGATTATCGATGGCGATGCCGGGACGATTACGTTAAACCCGAGCCGCGCGAGCCTGGAGGCCGCGAGCGCCAAGCTGCGCGATATGAGCCGCAGCCGGCGCAGCCTCGCCCGCCTGCAACATTTGCCAGCCGAAACCCGCGACCATGTTGCCATCGACCTGCAAGCCAATCTGGAATTGCCGTTCGAGCTGCCAATGATCGCGCAATCAGGGGCCCATGGCATCGGCCTGCTGCGCAGCGAGTTCATTTTCATGAACCGCGAATCCCTGCCCGATGAGGATACCCAGACCCAGATCTACCAGAACATCGTGGCCGCCATGGATGGTGACCCGGTGACCATCCGGGTGCTCGACTGGGGGTCCGACAAGGATGTCGAGGCGCTGAGCGATTATCTGCCGGAGGCCGCCGAACCCAACCCCGCACTCGGCCTGCGCGGCATCCGCCTGCTGCTGCGCCATCCCTCATTGCTGGAAACCCAGCTCGCCGCGATATTACGCGCCGGTGCGGCGGGCCCGGTGCGGATCATGCTGCCCATGGTCTCTCTCACCGCCGAGATCATCGCCGTGCGGGATATTCTCGATGCGGTGTACAGGCGCCTGAAGCGCCGTGGCGTACGCATGGCGGCCAAAAAACCACCACTCGGCATCATGATCGAGACACCCGCCGCAGCACTTGGCTGCGCGCAGCTGGCCCGGCACGCGCAATTTTTCGCCCTCGGCACGAATGATCTGACCATGTACACCATGGCCGCAGACCGCAGCCTGCCGGTGGGGAGCAAGCTGTACGACCCGCTGGAACCGGCAATTTTACGGCTGATCCACATCACCGCTGAGGCCGCCCAGGCCGCGCGCATCCCGGTCTCGTTATGCGGTGAACTCGCCAGCCGCGAACAGGCAACGCCGCTATTGCTCGGTCTTGGCATCCGCCAGCTCTCGATGCATGGCAATGCGATACCGCGCGTTAAACAGGCGGTTCGCGCCGCGACATTGTCGCAATGTCACGCCATCGCCACCGCCGCGCTGGACGCCGCCGATGCTGATGCCGTGCGCGAGATCATCCGCGCAAGAACGTTTTCAGACCCGTCGGAAACGACTTAGCCCTACATTGCGCGCGGGGCTGGTGGGGCGGCCGCCCCACCAGTAAAAACGCTACACGTTCAACAACAAATGCTCCCGCTCCCACGAGCTGATGACCCGCAAATAGGTCTCGTATTCCAGCCGTTTGACCGCCACCAGCACATCGACGAGCTTATCGCCCAGCACGCTGCGGATGGCCGCTGATTGGTCCATGCTGTCCAGCGCGTGGGAAAGTTCGCGCGGCAACGTATACTCACCTGAATAGGCCGAGCCGATTTGTGGCGGCGTGGCCTCCAGCCCCTCCACCATGCCAAGATAGCCGCAGGCCAAAGTGGCGGCGAAGGCGAGATACGGGTTGGCATCCGCCCCCGGCACCCGGTTTTCCACCCGCATGGCGGCGGCATCGCCAAAGGGCACGCGCAGCCCGCAGGTGCGGTTATCATACCCCCATTGCAGATTGATCGGCGCGTTCGAGAACCGGGCAAGCCGCCGGTAGGAGTTCACGTTCGGCGCATAAATCGGCATGGCGGCGGGGATGTATTTCTGCAACCCGGCGATATAGCTCTCGAACAACTTGCTGGCCTTGCCGTCCTCGCCGGCAAACAGGTTTCTGCCGGTCTTGGGGTCCACCACGCTTTGGTGGACATGCATCGCACTACCCGGCTCGGTGCCCATCGGCTTGGACATGAAGGTGGCGTAGATATTATGCCGCAATGCCACCTCACGCACCGTGCGCTTGAACAAAAACACCTGGTCGGCGAGGTTGAGCGGGTCGCCATGTAAAAAATTGATCTCTACCTGGGCCGCCCCTTCCTCATGGATCAGGGTGTCGAGATCGAGATTTTGCAGATCGCAGAAATCATACATTTCCTCGAAAAGCGGATCGAACTCATTCACCGCGTCGATCGAGTATGATTGCCGCCCGGTCTCCTGCCGGCCGGAGCGCCCAACCGGCGGCACCAACGGGTAATCCGGGTCGGTGTTGCGGCCCACCAGATAGAATTCAAGCTCCGGCGCCAGCACGGGCTGCCAGCCTTTATCGGCATAGAGCTTCAACACACGCCGCAACACCTGCCGCGGTGCCATCGGCACCGGCGTGCCGTTCGCGTATTCGCAGTCATGGATGATCTGCGCTGTCGGCTCACGCGCCCAGGGCACCAGGCGCACCGTATCGGCATCGGGGATCAGCTTGATGTCGATGATCGCGGGGTCGGTCAGGGAATCCTGCGGGTCTTCCGGGTATTCGCCGGTCACCGACTGAATGAAAATCGCCTCGGGCAGACGTGGCGCGCCGCCTTGGAAAAATTTCTGCGCGGGCATGATCTTACCGCGCGGAATCCCTGTGATATCCGGCACCAGACATTCTACTTCTGTGATCCGATGTTCGTCGAACCACTCATGCAAATTGATTTTACTCATAATATCCTCAAAATACGCCCGCCACCCTGATGCGGGCAGCGGGCTCTCATTTTACTGTTTTACCGCCGCCCAGATGGCATTGAACACCTGTAGCTGATGCCCCGATAAAGGTGGGAGGAAATGTAGGAGCTTATAATCATCCGGGGTGGGGGAGATCAGTTCAGCTTGCAGGTTGGAGGCCAATTGGGACGCGGATGCCTGGTTTGGGCTGGCATAGTCATTAAAGTTTGAAAGCTCAGCGCCCTGATACGCGTTCAGGACGAAATTGATAAACTCCAGCGCCAGCTTCGGATCAGGGGCGTTCGTTGGAATGGCCAT